>NZ_MKRR01000115.1:37425-50116 GCF_001897045.1 Sphingomonas sp. 66-10 | reverse complement strand
GAGGGGTGATCGCGATCGACGAAGATGCTGTTGCGCGCCACCACCGGCGCAGCATCCGCGTCCCGCCAGTCGCTGTTCGGGTTGACGTCGAAATGCGGGAAGTTGCTGCTCGACACCTCGATGCGGATGCGATGCCCGGCGCGGAACAGGTTGCTGGTGGGAAATGCCCGGATCGTAATGACATGAACCGTATCGGGCTCCAGCGGCTCGGGATGTTCGAACGAATTGCGGAAACGCGCGCGCAGGATGCCATGCGCGAGGTTCAGCGCATAGCCCTGGGGATAGTCTTCGTTCGGAGGATAGACGTCGACCAGCTTGATCGTGAAATCGGTGTCGATCGCCGACGAGCTGATATGCAGCGCGGCGACGACACTCCCGGTCACCTCGGTATCATGCGCGAGCGGCTCGGTTTCGAACACCAGCACGTCGGGCCGCTCGGCGAGCGCGCGGCCCGGGTGGCGCGCGCCGAACAGATCTTCGGTCTCGCGCTGGTCGTAACCACCGGCGAACATCAGCGGCGCCCCCGAAGTGATCGCGCCGCCGATCGTCGGCACCGGATCGGCCGGGTCGAAATCATAGGACAAGGGCGCCACATCCGCCGCCGGAAGCGCGCTGCGCAAACCGCCGTCGCCGTGGAGGTACATCGCGACATCGCGCGCATGGGGCAGCGGCCATGCCGCTTCGTCGCGCCAGCGGCCGCCGTGATCGAGCCGACCCTCGGCGGTCCGCCGCCCGCTGCCCCCGCCCATCACGAAGATGCGCACCGGCGCCGGGAGGTGCTCCGGCGCCGCGTCGCGCCCCAGCATATGCCGGTCGAACCAGTCACGCCGCAGCGTGAAATAATCCGGCCCGACCTGCCCGTCGAGCACCGCATCCGCGCCGAAATCCACGTCACCTGAAGAAGTGACCGAACGTTGCCCGTGGGTCCACGGCCCGAGCACCAATTTGATCGGCCCGCGCTTGATCGGCGCCAGCGCGGTGAAATTGTCGATCGCGGTCTGTGAATAGGGATCGTACCAGCTCGACATGTGCACCGCCGGCACATCGGCATAATCGCCATAGCTGTCGAAGGCGTAGATGCCGCGCTGCTTCCAGAAATCGGTCAGCCGGTCATTGTCCCATTGCTCGACGACATAGGCTTCATATTCGGGCGCGGCGGAGAGCGGGGAATGGCCGATACGCCAGCGGCGGCCGATCCAATCCTCGATCTTCTCGCTTTCCAGCGCCGCGCGCCGCGCAGGGTCGGCCGCGGTTTCAGGCGATTGCAACGCATGTTTGCGCGCCCAGGTGAGCTGCTTGAGCTCGAACGCCCCGCCCTGCCGCGCGCCACCGTGATAGGCGCTGGAGAAACCGCCTGAATCGAGGAACATCGCCGCCAGCCCCGGCGGGTTGAGGCAGGCGAGCGCATTCTGGACATGCGCGCCGTAGGAAAGGCCCAGCGTCCCCACCCTTCCGTCGCACCATGGCTGGTCGATCAGCCACGCCAGCGTATCCGCCCCGTCCTCCGCCTCGCGCAGATATTTGGTGAACACCCCCTCGGACGCGAACCGGCCGCGGCAATCCTGCAGAACATAGGCATAGCCCGCTTCGACGAACCAGCGCGCGATCTCCGGCTTGGAACGCGGCTCAGGGTCCCGCGCGGTGAAGTCACCGTGGTTGGTGCCGGTCTTGTCATAGGGCGTGCGTTCGAGCAGCACCGGGAACGGCCCCGGCCCGTCGGGCAGATAGATGTCGGTCGCCAGCCGCACGCCGTCGCGCATCGCGACCATCTGGTCACTGAGGATCGTCGTCATCGTCAGTAACCGATCAATACGGCGATCATCAGCGCCGCCGCCGAGAGGAGCGCGAGCAATGCGAACAGCGGCGCGGCGAAGCGGAACCATTGGTTATAGGGAATCCCCGCCGCGGCGAGATAGGCGAGCAGCATCCCCGAGGTCGGCGCGAGCATGTTGACGAGGCCGTTGCCGAACAGGAAGGCGAGCACCGTCACCTGCCCCGACACCCCCGCCGAGGCGGCGATCGGCCCGAGCACCGGGATGCTCAGCGCCGCCTTGGCCGAGGTCGAGGGGATGAGCAGGGTGAGGATCATCTCCACCCCCATCACGATCGGCGCGACGATCACCGGCGACATGCCGTGGATGCCGGAGGACACCGCCTCGATGATCGTATCGAGGATCTGCCCGTCGCGCAGGATCACCTCCACCGCGCGGCCCATGCCGACCAGCAAGGCGGCGAGCATCATCGACTTCATCCCGTCGACGAACAAGGCGACGCCCTTGCGCGCCGGCACCCGCGCGACGAGCGTCATCACCGCGGCGGCGGCGATGAACAAGGCGGTGAATTCGCCGTCGTGCCAGCCGAATTCAAGCGACCCGACGACCAGCAGCACCAGCGTCGCCGCCGCGATCAGCAGGATCGCGAGGTGGCGTGACGAGAGGCGCTCATGCTCGATCGGCGCGGGGGACGAAACGATCCGCGCCTCGCGCAGCACATAAAGCATCGCGATCGCGAGGAAGACGATCCAGATCGCGAGGCGGAAACCGAGCCCGCTGAACACCGGCACATTGACGATCGGCTGTGCGATGAGCAGCGCGACCGGGCTGGTGACCGAGGCGAGATACCCGACCTTCGCCGCGAGGGTGACGATCGCGAAGCCGAACATCCGGCTCCGCCCGAGCCGCTCGGCCAGCGCGACCATCACCGGGATCAGCAGCAGATATTCGGAAATCATGCCGAGGAAGGTGCTGCCCGCCGAGAAGGCGAGCATCAATATGGGCACGAGGATCGCCATCCGCCCGCCGCTGACCCCGATCAGCCGCTGGATTCCGGCATCGAGCGCCCCCGTCGCACGCATCACCCCGAACATCCCGCCGAGCGACAGGATCATGAAAATGAGCGGCGCCGATTTCTTGAGTCCGGCCGGGATGGAAGTGGCGAGGGCGACCGGGCTCACCGGCCGCGCCTCCCCTTCCTTCGCCTTGCCCGGCAGCAGCGCCGCCGCGCCGAGCGGCTTGGCGAGGGGCTGATAGGTGCCGGCGATCACCGGCGCATTCTCCTTGTCGGAGGTGCGCTGGTGCTCGCCCGAGGGGATGATCCAGGTCAGCGCGATCGCGAGGATCATCGCCGCCAGCATCATCAGCACCGGATCGAGCGACCCGTGATGCCTCGCCTGCCCGTTCATCGTGTCAGCGCCCCGCTGCCGCCCGCGTCACTTACAGCTTCACCGAGAAACGCGCGTAGAGGAAGCGCCCGCGCGCGTCATAGGTGTAGATGTCGTAATTGATCGGCGCATTGGCATAGGAAGCCGGCGGCTGGGTATCGAACAGATTGTTGACGCCGATGCCGAAGCGCGTGCGCCCCTCGCCGACGTCGAAACCGACCTCGGCATCGATATAGGTCACCGCCTTGGTGCGCGCGTCCTTCACCGGGTTCACCACATCGGTGGTGCTGCCGATATAGCGCGCGCGCAGGGTGGCATTGGCGCCCTCGCCGTCCCAGTTGAGCGAAGCCTGCCCCTTCCAGCGCGGATAGGTCGCGCGCGGCTGGTCGCCCTTGCCGGCGCGGTCGTCGACGATCGTCCCGCCGGTCGAGGGATCGGGCGAAACGGTGCGGAACGAGCCGAGCCACGACGCATCTACCACCGCCCCGAACCGCCCGACGCCGGTGGTGAAATCGTAGCGCACCGTCGCGTCCACGCCGTCGGTCTTGATCGAATTGAGGTTCTGCGCGCCCTGCAGCAGGTTGATGATCGCCCCGGTGCTCGCGTCGCGCTGGACGAGTTCGCAGAACACCCCGGCGCGCTGCGCGCAAAGCTGCATGATCTGGGTCGGCGATTGCGAGGCGATCGCGTTCTTGATCTCGATATTATAATAATCGACCGTGATCGACAGCCCGTGGAACGGGGTTAGCGCGACGCCGGCGCTGATGCTGTCCGAGGTTTCCGGGCGCAGATTGCGATTGCCGCTGATGACGCCGGGGATCAGGCCGTTGAGATTGTAATTGGCCTGATTGTAGCCCGCCGGCACCCCGACGCAGCCCGGCTTGCCGGCATTGGCCGCCGCGCCGCCGTTGCACGGATCGCTGCCCTGGAAGCTCGTCTGGCGTGCGCCCTGATAGAGTTCGAGGATCGACGGCGCGCGGAAGCCCTGCGCATAGGTGCCGCGCAGCAGCACGCCCTCGACCGGGCGATAGCCGAGGCCGCCCTTGAAGGTCGCCTTGCCGCCGACGGTCGAATAGCGCGAGTAACGCCCGGCCAGGCTGAGATCGAGGCTCTTGCCGACCGGCGAATCCTTGAGCACCGGCACCGACAATTCGCCATAGACTTCGTGCAGATCATAGCTGCCGCGGGTCGCGGTGCGGGTCTGCGCGGTGGTCTTGGTATAGAGCGCATTGTTCAGATAGAGCGACGGCGCATTGGCGATCGCGTCGGGATTATCCACCCCGCGATTGCGGCGATATTCATAACCCACCGCGAGCGCGACCTCCCCCGCCGGCAGGTTGAACAAGGTGCCGGTGGCGTTGATCGTGCCGTTCCACAGCTCGGTATAATTGCTCTCGCGCGTGGTGAAGCGGATATAATCCGCCTGCGCCGGCGTCATCGGGCCGAACAGATTGACCGGCACGCAGCCGGCCGTTGCGGCGCAGGTCGCCGGATTGCCGAGCGCGAGATAGAGATTGTCGTAATTGATGCCGTTGAGCGCGGTCGATTGGATGCTGTTCTTGGCGTAGCTGCCGAAGGCGTCCCAACGCCAATTGTTGCCGAACAGCTTGAAACTGCCGTCGAGCCCGGCGGCGATGCGCCAGGTCTGCACGTCCTGGATATTGTCGCGATTGCCGACGTCGGTCATCACCTTGCGGACGCGGAACGCCGAATTGGCGCCGAACGCCAGCGCATTGGCGGTCGGCACCCCGTTCGCGGTGCCGAACGGATTGAACGCCTGATTATTGGGGATGTAGAAGCCGCGCACCGTTCCCGCGGTGCCGCCGATATCGAGCAGCACCGGCGAGAAGAGCTGATCCGACTTGCGCTCGTTATACAGCCCTTCGAATTTGAAATTGAGGTTGTCGGCGAGCTCGTAATCGAACCGTCCGTAGAAGCCGTAGCGCTGCGACGGGCCGGCCGAGTAAATGCCTTGCGCCTGGGTGTTGTAATAATCGCCCGGCAGCGCGGCGGTGTGGAAGGCATTGTCCGCGCTCGCGCCCGAGCCATAAAGCGTCCCCGGCGTGTTGAGCGCGATCGGCGCGCTCGAACCCGCGAACCCCGGACGCGTCCCGAAATAGCCGTTCGAGGAGAGGCCCGGCAGGATGTAGAGCCCGCTCGGGCTTGTGCCCGGTGCGGTCACCGGGACGAGCGAGGTGGTGGTCAGCGGCCGCGCGTCGGTGCGGATCGCCTTCGATTCATAATAGCTGCCCGACAGGATGATCGAGGCGCGCCCGAAGCGCTTGCCGACGTTGAGCGTCGCCGAATATTCCGATCCGTCGCCCTTGTCGGTGATGCCCATGCGGGTCGAGCCGCGAATGCCGTCGAACGGGCGGATCGTCTTGATATTGACCACGCCCGCGATCGCATCGGCGCCGTAGATCGCCGAGGCGCCGTCTTTCAGCACCTCCATCCCCTCGATCATCCCCATCGGGATCGTGTTGAGATCGACGAAATCGCGGAAGCCGCGCTGCCCGACCGCGTCGACCCAGCGATGCCCGTCGACCAGCACCAGCACGCGGTTGCCGCTGCCCTCGCTACCGCCGAGGTAGCGCAGGTTGATCGATGAAGCGCCGTAGGAGGTGCCTTGCGTCCCGTTCGAATTGAGGCTGACCCCCGCCGAGGGCAATTTCTGGAGCAGATCGCCGGGCGAGACGCTGCCCGATTTGGCGATATCGTCGGCGGTGATCGTCAGCAGCGGGCCGACCGTCGCCGCGTCACGCCGCTGGATACGCGAGCCGGTGACGACGACCTCCCCCGCTTCCGGCGCGCCGGCCGCCGGGGTCGCCGCCAGTTCCTGCGCCCCCGCCGGCGCGATCAGCGCAATCGTCAACAGGCTCGCGCCCAGCATCATAGCGCTGGCGCGCCGATAAATACCCCGATCGATCATGGCACAGCCCCCCAGATTATTTTTCGATTCGCCGCACAGCTAGCCGATCGCACGGGGGGCGAAAGCTGATGGCGGAACTTCATCAGCCCATACCAAAACAGGTATAGGGTTGCCGGCGTCGCGGGCTTTCCGATTATGACCCGGGAATAAAAGCGAAAAGCAGGCGATGAATCCTGATCGGCGAACGATTTTAGCGACAATCAGCGGCGCGATGCTGCTGCCGCGCATCGCACAGGCGCGCGACCAGCGCCCGCTACGCGTCATGCTGCTCGGCCAATCGCTGATCCAGCGCGCGATCTGTGACGACGGCTGGCCGGGAATGGCCGCAATCGCCGCGCTGCTGCGCCGCGCCGATGTGGTCTTCACCGATCTGGAAACCCCGATCGAGGGCGAGGGCGCGGGCGAACCGACCCGCAGCGATGCAACGCTCCACCGCGCCCCGCCCGCGGTGCTCGATTGCCTCAGGGCGCTCGGCGTCACGCTGGTGACGACCGCCAACAACCACGCCTGGGATCTCGGCACCGGCGGAATCCTCTCGACGATCGACGCGCTCGATCGGCACGGGATCGTCCATGCGGGATCGGGGCGCGATCTGGACGCCGCGGCGGCGCCCGCCATTCAGCAGACACCCCACGGCGGCTTTGCGCTGGTCGCGGCGGCGGCTGGCGCGATTCGCCCCGGCGCGGCCGCCGCAGCCGATCATCCCGGGGTGAACGAACTGCGTCGCCGCGATGACGGCTCGCTCGAACCCGAAGATGTCGCGCGGGTGCTCGCCGCGATCCGCACCGTGCGCGCTTCAGGCGCGACCGTGTTGATGTGTCTCCACAACCATTATTGGGAACCGGTGCAGAGCGATACGCCGGTGTGGCAGAAAGCATTCGCGCGCGCCTGCGTCGACGCCGGGGCGGCGGCGTTCGTCGGGCATGGCACGCCCGCGATGCAGCGCGACGAATTCTATCGCGGCGCGCCGCTGTTTCACGGGCTCGGCAATTTCATCTTCCAGACGCGCAAGGCCGACGGCGCCTATGGCGCATCGGCGTGGCAATCGGTGATCGTCGACGCGCGTTTCGCCCACGGTCGGTTCGTCGATGCCCGGTTTCACCCGATCCGATTGGATGCGACGAAGCGCGGCGAATATTCGTCCGGCTCACCGGAACTGGTGCCGTCGGGCGCTCTCTGACGGGATGCGAAACAAGAGACATCGCGCACAGAAACAATATTAACGGCCTTACCCTCGCAGCCAATGCTCGTTAACTATAATTCACTCAACGCACCTCCGAACCTCATCTCCCAAAATGGGACACGGCTCCTTTTGTTAACCTTGAATCAATTTACGAAAGATTACAAAGACACTCCCGTCAGCGCTCCGGTTTCGGCCCACCCTTTCCACATCGGGACCAAGGCGCACATAGCGACGGGGGTTCGATCAGATGAAAGCATTGTCTCTAGGCTTGGCGTTGGCCTTCTCCATCACCGCCAGTTCGTCGGCGATGGCCGCCACCTTCATCACCGGCACGACCACGATCAACGGCGTGACGCTCAATTTCTCGCCGAGCCCGGTCAACCTGACCGACAAGATCAAGGGCAATGGCGCGACGAGCGCCAACAACCTGCCGCTCATCACCGACAGCGGCTATCTCGTCGATTTCTCGTCGCCGGATAAGCTGAAGCAGTCGGGCGGCGCGGGCTTCGCGAGCGTCTCGGGCATCGGCAACGGCGCCAACAGCGCGGGCTTCTCGTCGCTGACGATCGATCCGCGCGGGTCGAGCGCCGGCTACACCGGTTTCGACGGCTTCACCGCGATCAACTTCGGGCTCGACGCGCTCGGCAAGGGCAACAACACCTATTACGGCGATATCGTGCTCAACCTGCTCGCGGGCGGATCGATCACCTTCCAGAACGTGGCGATCCAGACCAACGGCAACCAGCATTTCGGGATTTCTTCCGACGACAACCGGATTTTCTCCTCGATCGAGTTCGAAAATCTGTGGAGCTACGGCAAGAAGAACAGCGTGGTGTCGCAGAAGTTCGACAGCCTGAAGCAGGTCTCGATCGACCTTTCCAACGCCTCCGTCACGCCCGGCGTGCCCGAGCCGGCGACCTGGACGATGATGATCATCGGCTTCGGCGCGGTCGGCGGGGTGATGCGCAAGCGCAAGGTCAAGACCTCGGTCGCTTATTCCTGATCGTCGACAGACCGACAACGAAAAGGCCCCGTCGCCCCGCGCGACGGGGCCTTTTTTTTTTGATTCCCGCGCCCCGCGCCGGGCCAATCGCAGCATCCCTCGCGCCCATCCTGTACAACCGCTACGCCGTCCGCCGGAGCCGGCAATGAGGTTTCCGAAAGCGCGCGCTCCCGACCCGACTCGAAATTCCGCTACGTCACCCGAAGTTTGCGCCTTGACGTTTACAGGCTAAGTAATTTTAATAGCCCCGCGAGTCATTTATGTACCGTGCTCCCTTGGCGGCTCGGGGGAGCGAGTAATAAAATCACCAACCAAGGCCGCGGGTCATGATGCCCGGATAAGGCGCGGTCAAAGGCCGCGCGACGGGAGGGGAACGGGGTTCGGTTCACTAGGGAGGGGGTTCCATGTCGGAACGTTTTTACAATATGTCCTGTACCACTGCTCGGCGTACGACCGCGGCCATGCTGCTGCTGACGTCGTCGCTTTGCTATCCGGCGATCGCCGCCGCGCAGACCGCGCCTGCCGCCGCGCCCGAGGCGAGCGCGCCGCCGACCGCCGCGGCCGATCCCAATGAAATCGTCGTCACCGCGCTGAAGCGCGCGACCAATATCCAGCAGACCCCGCTCGCCATTTCGGCGGTGACCGCCGAAACGCTGACCAAGCAGAATATCACCGACTCGGCGGCGCTGAGCCGCATCGCCCCTGGCCTGCAGATCAACGAAAACGCCAACGGCGGCAGCCGCGTCATCATCCGCAACCTCTATGCCACCGGCGAGGCGCTGGTCGGGATCTATTATGACGACGTCCCGCTGAGCGGCACCGGCGGCGTCTCGAACGATGCCGGCGGCACCCAGCCGAGCCTGCGCCTGTTCGACGTCGAGCGCGCCGAAGTGCTGCGCGGCCCGCAGGGCACGCTCTATGGCGCGGGCTCGATGGGTGGCACGATGCGCATCATCTTCGCCAAGCCCAAGCTCGACCGCTACGAAGGCGCAATCGACGCGCAGATCAACACCGCCACCGGCAGCGACGGCGCGATCGGGCGGCAGGTCAACGGGATGGTCAATATCCCGGTGATCAAGGACCTGATCGGCGTCCGCGCGGTCGGCTATTATGACCGCACCGCGGGCTATATCGACAACACGCTGCTCGGCCTGAAGAACATCAACACTAACAAGAGCTACGGCGGACGCGTCACCGCGCGGATCAAGCCGGCCGACAATATCACGCTCGACCTGATGGCAGTCTATCAGGACCGCAAGGGCGCAGGGACGAGCTGGAACTATACCGAATATCAGCTGACCGGAAAGAAATTCGATCAGACGCTGCTGATGCAGCAGCCGCAGGAAGACCGGATGAAACTGTTCTCCGGCACGCTCAACTGGGACATGGACTTCGCGACGCTGACGGTCGCCGCCTCCTATTCCGATCGCAAGCTGCAATATAAGTTCGACTATACGCCCTATTTCTCGAAATGGCAGTCGGTGAACCATACCCGCGGCCTGGTCCCCGCTTATACCGGCGCGGGCACGGCGATCCCGGGCTATGCCGCCTTCGTGAGCGATTGCAACGCGGGCTTCATCGCGGGCACCACCTGTAACGGCGCCGGCTATCAGGCATTGGTCAACGGCTATGGCAACAGCACGACCTATCAGCCGCAGTCGAACAAGACTTCGACCGAAGAAATCCGCCTCGCGGACGATCGCCACGACTTCAAATGGACGGTCGGCTTCTATCACAGCTATCGCAAGAACTATACCGAATCGATCCTGAGCCCGGCCGATCCTGTCACCGGTATCCAGCTTTACCCGGTCGGCTTCCCGGCGGGCAATGTCTATACGGTCGGGGTCGACAGTGTCGGGCTGGATCGCACGATCGACGACCGGCTCGAACAATATGCGGGCTTTGCGGAAGGCACCTGGGACGCTACCGACAAACTCAGCCTGACCGCCGGCATCCGCTATTTCAACTACAAGAAGCGGACGACCTCGACCGTCCTCATCCCCAGCTATATCGCGGGCAACACGCGTCAGGCACCGCTGACCACCGGGGGCGATGAGAACGGCAAGCTGCTGAAGTTCAGCGCCAATTATAAGTTCAACCGTGACGTGATGTTCTACGTCTCGGCGACGCAGGGCTATCGCCCGGGCGGCGTGAACCAGACATTGGGCCTGCCGAGCTATGCCGCCGTCTATAGCTCGGACTCGGTGTGGAACTACGAAGCCGGTCTCAAGACCTCTTGGTTCGATCGCAAGGTGGTGTTGAACGTTGATGCGTTCCGCATGGACTGGACCAACATGCAGGTCTCGGCGTCGTTCAACAATGCGTTCGGGTTCATCACCAACAGCTCGAGCCCGGCGCGGATCCAGGGCATCGAATTCGACACCGCCTTCTACCCGGTCGACCGGCTGTCGCTGAAGGTGTCGGGCAGCTATATCGACGCCAAGCTGAAGGGCGACCAGTCGCTGCCGAGCGGTATCGCGCAATGCCCGATTCCCTATGACGGCTCGCTCGGCTGCGCGGCGATCGCCGCGGGCAAGTCGGGGGATCCGATCCCCTATTCGCCGAAGTGGACGCTCCAGGCCAGCGCCGACTATAGTACGCCGGTCGGCGACGATCTGGAGATCATCTATCACGGCGATCTCAGCTATCGCAGCAGCGCGCTGACCACCTACGATTTGCCGCGATATGCCCGCAATTATCCGAATGGCCCGGGCGGCACGCCGGGCGGCGCGGCGCTCTATACCCTGCCGGGTTTCGCCACGGTCGGGTTGCGCGTCGGGCTGGAGAAGGATCAGGGCCGCTGGGGCGTCTATCTGTTCGCCAACAACCTGTTCAACACGATCGGCCTCGTCAACCTGACCAACGGCCAGGCCAGCGCGACCCAGCTTGGCTGGCGTTACAACGGCAATGTCGTCAAGCCGAACTTCGCGGTCACCACCGCGCCGCGCGTGGTAGGCCTGCAGGTCATGGCCAAGTTCAAGTGAGGCCGGCGGTCGGCATCCCGATGTGGCCTGTGGCCGCATCGGGGTGCCGGTCACGGCTTTGCCCACGCCATTAAATACCACGACAATACAGCAATATAGCGCCCGTCTCCTGAGAGACGGATGAATATCAAACGGGGAGCCGATGATGAAGAAGAAGGTAGTTTTTGCGGCATATCTGCTAGCCGGTACGTCTCTCCTTCTATCGGCTCCGCTCGTTGCCAAGACCAAGCCCGCCAAACCCGCGGCCGAAAAGACCGCCGCCTCCCCGTTCGGCGGCATGGAATATCGCCAGCTCGGCCCGTTCCGCGGCGGGCGCGCCACCGGCGTTTCGGGGGTACCCGGCGATCCCACCACTTATTACGGCGGCATGGCCTCTGGCGGGGTGTGGAAGACGACCGACGCCGGGCGCACCTGGGTGCCGTTATGGGATAAATTCCCCGAGGCCGCGCCCGCGGTCGGCGCGCTGGTCGTCTCGCCCTCCAACCCCAATGTCATCTATGTCGGCACCGGCGAGGGCGGCGCGCCGCGCGGCAATGTGATCGGGGGCAACGGCGTCTACAAGTCGACCGACGCGGGCAAGACCTGGGCGTTCGCCGGGCTGCGCGGCTCCGAATTTATCGGCCGGATGGCGATCAGCAACACCGATCCCAACCTCGTCTTCGTCGCGGCGGGCGGCCCCTTGTTCCGCGACGGCGGCGAGCGCGGCCTCTATCGCACCCGCGACGGCGGCAAGACGTGGGAACGCGTGCTGTTCGTCGACGACAAGACCGGCGCGGTCGATGTGCAGATCGATCCGGGCAATCCCAATATCGTCTGGGCGGCGATGTGGCAGGTGCATCGCAAGCCGTGGATCATGGAAAGCGGCGGCCCCGGCAGCGGGCTCTATCGCTCGACCGACGGCGGCACCACCTGGCAGAAGATGACCGGCAACGGGCTGCCCGAGGGCATCCTCGGCAAGATCGGGGTCGCGCCGACCGCCGACCCGAAGCGCGTCTATGCGCTGATCGAGGCCGAAAAGGGCGGGCTCTATCGCACCGACGACGGCGGCGCATCGTGGCAGCTCATAAACAGCGACAATGAATATCGCCAGCGCGCCTGGTATTACACCAACGTCTTCGCCGACCCGAAAGACCCCAACAAGGTGTTCGTGATGAACACCGGCGCGTATAAGTCGACCGACGGCGGCAAGACCTTCAAGTCGATGCCGACCTTCCACGGCGACAACCACCAATTGTGGATCAACCCGCTCGACACGCGGTATATGGTCAACAGCAACGACGGCGCGGTCAACGTCTCGGTCAACGGCGGCGAAAGCTGGACGCAGGGGGACAACCAGCCGACCGGGCAGATCTATCACATCGCGGTCGACAATCAGGTGCCGTACAATATCTACGGCGCGCAGCAGGACAATACGAGCGTCCGCATCGCCTCG
>NZ_MKRR01000115.1:16828-37298 GCF_001897045.1 Sphingomonas sp. 66-10 | reverse complement strand
CGAGACGATGGGCTGGGCGCCGAAGGACGTGAAGCATCGCGGCCAGTGGACCGAACCGCTCCTCTTCTCGCCGCACGATCCCAAGGTGCTCTATAACGCCAATGAAGTGGTGTATAAGACGACCAACGACGGCCAGTCGTGGGAGATCATCTCGCCCGATCTGACGCGCAACGACAAGTCGAAGCAGCTTTCCTCGGGCGGCCCGCTGACCAAGGACAATACCAGCGTCGAGCTGTACGGCACGGTCTTCTCGCTCGCCGAATCCCCGGCGCAGAAGGATCTGCTGTCGGCCGGCACCGACGACGGCCTCATTCAGATGACCAGCGACGGCGGCAAGGCGTGGTCCAACGTCACCCCGAAGGACATGCCCGAATGGGGCACGGTCGACATGGTCGAGCCGCATCCGCACAAGCCGGGTACGGCCTATATCGCGGTCGAGCGGCACAAGCTGGGCGATTACAAGCCCTATGCCTTCCGCACCGACGATTTCGGCAAATCCTGGACCTCGATCACCGACGGGTTGCCGGCGGACGCCTATGTCCATGTCGTCCGCGCCGATCCGGAGCGCGAGGGGCTGCTTTACGCCGGCACCGAGAACGGGATTTTCTTCTCGTTCGACGACGGCGCGCATTGGAAGCCGCTCCAGCTTAACCTGCCGCGGGTGCCGATCCACGATCTCGTCGTCCACGCCGGCGACATTGCGGTGGCGACGCACGGCCGCGCCTTCTGGGTGCTCGATGACGTGAGCCCGCTACGGCAATGGTCGGCGGCGGTCGAGCAGGCGCCGGTGCATCTGTTCAAGCCGCGCCAGACGATCCGCATGGTCTTCACCGGGCGCGGGGATTCGAACACCAAATTCACCGGCGCCAATCCGCCGCAGGGGACGATCCTCTATTACAACCTCAAGCAGGATGTTTCGCCCGAGGCGATCAAGCTCGAGATCCTCGACGCCTCGGACAAGGTGATCCGCACCTTCAAGCCGACCAGCAAGCCGGCGCATAAGGACAAGGATGAGGACGACGACGAGGAAGGCTGGGGCCCGCCGCCGCCGATCCCGCTCAGCACCACGGCGGGGCTGCATCGCTTCGCCTGGGATATGCGCGTCCAGGGGCCGGTGCATGTGCCCAAACTGGCGATGTGGCACGCCTCGACGCTCGGGCCGGTCGCCATTCCGGGGCAGTATAAGGCGCGGCTCACCGTCAACGGCAAGGCGCAGACCCAGCCGATCGAGATCGTCGCCAATCCCAACGTCAAGCTGACCCAGGCCCAGCTCAAGGAGCAGTTCGACCTCGCGATGGCGGTCAACCGCGAATTGAGCGAGGTGCAGAATGCGGTGCTGGAAATCCGCCAGCTCCACGAGAAGCTCGCCGAAGTCCGCAAGGAAGCGGGCGGCAAGGCCGAACTCGTCGCTGCGGCCGACGCGCTCGACGGCAAGGTCAATGCCATCGAAGACAAATTGACGCAGAAATTGTCGGTCGCGAATGAGGATCCGCTCAACTTCCCGATCCGGCTCAACAACCAGCTCGCCTCGCTCGCGCTGACCGTCGGCACCGGGGACAACCCGCCGACCCAGCAGGCGCGGCAGGAGTTCGACGATCTCAAGCAGCAGGCGACCGCCTATCTCGCCGAATGGAACCAGCTGAAGTCGGGCGATCTCGCCAGCTTCAACACCCAGATCGGGCAGGCCAGGCTCAAGCCGATCACGATCACGCCGCACGTTTCGACGGGGATTTGATCGTTATGGGGAGGGGCGTCGCTTGCACCGGCGGCGCCTTTCCTCAATCATTCAGAAGTCGGTTCTCGACGTCCTATCCCCGTTCGGGCTGAGCCTGCCGAAGCCCTGCACTTTCTTCCGATGAAGAAGGACAGCCCTTCGACAAGCTCAGGGCGAACGGGGGATGGGTTCGAACGATCCGGGGAGGATCCAGTAACATGTCCGCAAACCACCCCTCGCTTTCCCGCCGAGACGCCGGCCGGCTCCTGCTCGCGGCCGGCGCCGCCGCGGCGCTGCCAGCGCGCGGCCTTGCCGCCGGGCCAGGAAATCGGGTGGTGTGCGTTTCCAAGCAGATCAACGAGTTCATCTTCGATATCGGCGCGCAATCGCATCTCGTCGCGCGCGATCTCACCTCGATCTATCCGCCGCAGATCACCAGATTGACCTCGGTCGGCTATCATCGCGCGCTGAGCGCGGAGGGCATCATCTCGATGCGCCCGAGCGTATTGCTCACTGACGGCAATGTCGGCCCCGATCCGGTGCTCGCGCAGGTCCGCTCGGTCGGCATTCCGATCGAGACGATGGCGCCGGGCGAGACCTTGCAGACCGCGCAGCAGCTGATGCTCAGGCTCGGCCGCTATTTCGGGCGCGAGGCGGCGGCGAAGGCGATCGTCGCGCGCTGGCAGGCGGAAATGAAGACCGCGCTCGCCGCCGTGGCGCCCTATGCCAAGGCGCCCAAGCCGCGCGTGCTGATGATCCATTTCGGCCAGATCGGGAACACCTATCTCGGCCTCACGCGCGGCAGCGCCGCCGATCAGATCATCAATTGGGCGGGCGGGGTCAACGCGCTCGACCAGATGGGCGGGATGGCGCGGCTGACCCCGGAGATCATCGCGCGCGCCGCGCCCGACATCATCATCGCCACCGATGTCGGCTTCGATCGCTATGGCTCTCCGGCGAAATTTCGCGACCTGCCCGGCGTCGGGCTGACCCCGGCGGCGAAGGCGCTGCGTATCCACCGCATCTTCGAAACCGAAATCATGTATTTCGGCCCGCGCACCCCGGCGGCGCTGCGCAAGATCGCCGGCTGGCTGCATCCCGGGCGCTGACATGGCGGCACGCCACCGATCCTGGGGACAGATCCATCTGCTGCTGGCCTGCGCGCTCGTTGCGGCGGTGCTGCTGTCGCTGTCGATCGGGTCCTTCTATTTCTCGCCGGCGCAGATCTTCCGCTTCGTCGGGCATTGGCTCGGCCTCGCGCCGATCGCGCCGGAAGAAGCGCTCGATCTCAATGTCTTCGCGACGCTGCGCGTGCCGCGCGTACTGCTGTGCGGGGTGACCGGCGCGACGCTCGGCGTGTCGGGGGCGCTGATGCAGGGATTGTTCCGCAACCCGATCGTCGAGCCCGGCCTTGCCGGCACCTCTTCGGGCGCGGCGCTCGGCGCATCGACGGTGTTCGTGTTCGGCAACACCGCACTCGCCTTCACTTCGCCGCTCGGGACCGCCGCGGTGCCGGTGATGGCCTTTGTCGGCGGGTTCCTCGCGACGTTGCTCGTCTATCGCATCGCGACGCTGTTCGGGCATACCGACGTGCTCGCGCTGCTGCTCGCCGGGATCGCGGTCAATGCGATGTGCAATGCCGGAACGGGTTTCCTGTCGTACATCGCGCGCGACCCGCAGGCGCGCAACATCACCTTCTGGAACCTCGGCACCTTCACCACCGCCGACTGGCGCGGCACCTTGCTCGTCACCGCGATTTTCCTGCCCTGCCTGTGGTTCATCCTGAGGCGCGGCAAGGATCTCAACGCATTGATGCTCGGGGAGGACGATGCCGCGTTCATCGGCTTCGATCCCGACAAGCTCGTCTTCCGCCTGCTGATCCTCAACACGTTGATCGTCTCGGTGGCGACCGCGATGGTCGGGGTGATCGCCTTCGTCGGGCTGATCGTGCCGCATATGATGCGGCTGCTGCGCTCCTCCGACTATCGCTTCCTCCTCCCCGCCTCGGCCTTGTTCGGCGCATTGCTGATGGAGGCGATCGACGTCGTCGCGCGCATCGTCATCCGCCCCGCCGAATTGCCCGTCGGCATCATCACCGCGCTGATCGGCGCGCCGATCTTCCTGTGGATATTGCTCGCCTATCGGCGGCGGATCGCGACGTGATGACGGGGATCGTCCTCGATCAGGCGAGCTGGTCGGCCGGCGGCACCCCGATCGTCGCGCCGACCAGCCTCGCTTTCGCCCCCGACAAGGTGAACGTGATCCTCGGCCCCAATGGCGCGGGCAAATCGACGCTGATGAAGATCGCGGCGGGCCGGCTCAGGCCGACCGGCGGCCGCGTGCTGCTCGACGACCGGGACATCTTCGCGATCGGCGCGAAGGAACTGGCGCTCCGGCGCGCCTTTCTGTCGCAGCATGTCGAGATCGATTTCGCGATCACCGTCGAGGAAGTCGTGCTGATGGGCCGCTATCCGCATTTCGCGCGCGCGCCCGGCCACGAAGACCGCCGCATCGTCGACGCCGCACTCGAACTGGTCGGGATGAGCGCCCGCCGCCGCCAGATCTATCCCACGCTCTCCGGCGGCGAACAGCAGCGCGTCCAGCTGGCCCGCGTGCTGGCGCAGGTGTGGGACGATACGGCGACCCCCGCCCCGCGCACGATCTTCCTCGACGAGCCGGTCGCCAGCCTCGACATCCACCACCAATTGCAGATCCTCGATCTTATCCGCACCCTGCCCGCACGGCGCTGCTCGATTGTCGTCACCCTGCACGATCTCAACCTCGCATTCGATTATGGCGACAGGTTCGTCTTCCTGCGCGACGGCCAGGTGCAGGCGATCGCCGACGATTCGGTCGACATATCCCCCAATCTCATCCGGCAGGTGTTCGACGTGTCAGCCACCGGTCATAACGACCACGCCGGCAAGCGCGTCCTGCGTTTCCACTTATAGATAAAAGAAACAATAGGTTGCGGCGGCGCGCAGGCCGCCAGCAGGTCCATCGGGAGTATCGAATGAAAATGCCTCTTATCCGTAGCGCCTCGCTGCTGGTACTCGCGGCCACGATCGGCAGCACGCCGGCGCTCGCTGCGGACGAGCCCGCCGATCAGACCGTCGTCGTCACCGCGCAGTCGACCACCCCGTTCGACGAGGCCGCAGCGCTTGGCAAGACCGGCACTGCATTGTTCGATCTTCCGCGCAGCATCCAGATCGTCCCGCGCGAACTGATCGACGAGCAAGGCGGCACCCAGCTCAAGGATACGCTGCGCAACGTCAGCGGGCTCGTCCAGGGCGGGCAATATTCGTTCGGTTTCTACGACCGCTTCGTCTCGCGCGGGCTCAACGTCACCTTCCTCAACGATGGCCTGCCCGACACGACCTCCGATCTTGGTGGCTATGTCCATTCGCTGACCGGCGTCGAGCGGGTCGAGGTGCTCAAGGGGCCGGGATCGGCGCTGTTCGGCACCAGCGCGCCCGGCGGCACGATCAATCTCGCCCATTACCGCCCGACCGACCGCGCCGCGGCGAGCGCCAGCCTGCAATATGGCTCGTTCGACACGGTCACCGCCAACGGATCGCTGGGCGGGGCGATCGGCGGCGGGATCAATGCGCGCGTCGACGGCCAGTTCCAGCGCTCGGACGGCTATCGCGGCACGCGCAACCGCAGCGGCGAGGTCTCTGGCGCGCTCGCCTTCCACCCCGCCGACCACGATATCCTCGCGCGGTTCGAATATCGCCGGATCGAAATGCGCCCCGATGCGATCGGTATCCCGTTCGCCCTGCCGGCCGCGGGGAGCACGCGAGTCGACCCGATCAAGGTCGATCTCGACAGCCGTTATTACACGCCGTTCGCCTTCGCCGATCAGTCGATCAAGCGCGCGTTCCTCAGCGACGCGTGGACGGTGAGCGACAGCCTCGTCGTCAATCTGCGCGCCGCTTACACCGATCGCAACATCGGTCTCGCTCGCAACGCAGGCGGCCGCCTCGCCGGCATCGCGCTCACCGGCCGGCAGCTTCGCCAGCAGCAGGACAATATCCACGATTTCGTCGTTCAGGCCGAGCCAACGTGGAAGTTCACCGCCGGCGCGATGCCGGTCACCCTGCTCACCGGGTTCGAATATCGCAACGTCAGCGCGACCACGCGGCGCAGCACCGCCGATCTGCCCAATATCCCCGACATCTATCATCCGGTGACACCGGAAACGAACCTCGCCGCGCTCAACTTCCAGTGCGACCGGGCGCATAGCTGCAACGACGCCAAGGTCGACGGACGGTTCTACGGCCTCTATGCGACCGCGCAGATCGATATCACCCCGCGGCTGAAACTACGTCTCGCGGGGCGCGAGGACTGGTTCGGGACCGCGGCCGAGGGCCGCTCGGTCATTCCGGCCAATCCCGGATCGGAGCATCCGTGCAATCCGCCGCAGCCGACGACGACCTGCGCGTTCATCCCCGGCCAGCCGGTGGTGCGCAACGACGAACGCTTCGAATGGGATATCGGCGCGGTCTATCAGATCGCCGATTCCTTCGCTCTGTTCAGCGGCTATGCGAGCAACAGCTATCCGATCTTCAATACCGAGGAGCCGCAGAGCATCGGCCAAGTGCCCGAAACGGGGACGCAGGTCGAGGCGGGGCTGCGTTTCCGCCAGGGGAATTGGCTCTCGCTTTCCTCCTCGCTGTTCCACACGACGCGCAAGAACGTCTATGTCATCGTGCTCAACGAGTCCGAGGTCTATTCCTATCGCGTGAAGGGCTGGGAGACCGATCTCAGCCTGCGCCCGGTGCCGGCGTGGAACATCAACGCCAATTTCACGCTGCAGGATGCGGTGCTGACCGATTATCCGCAGAACCCGACCCAGATCGGCAAGCGCGTGCCGAGCGTGCCGAAGCGGATCGGCAATGTCTGGACCAGCTACGACATCGCGCTGCCCGAGAAGATCGGCACGCTCCAGCTCGCCGCGGGCCTGCGCTATCGCAGCGACTATTTCGGCGACACCGCGCAGACGCGGCTTCTGCCCGGCGCGACGATGGTCGACGTGACCGCCGCTTTGCTCAACGGCCCGTGGACGATCCGCGGCGGGGTGCGCAACATCGGCGACGCGCGCAATTATGATTATGCCGCCGGCGTCGGCAGCGGCGCGATCCCGGGGCCGGGGCGGACCTTCTTCGTCAGCCTGGGCGTGAAGACGCTGTAAGCCTGCGCTTTCTCCCCTCTCTTGGGCAAGGGAGGGAAGGTGCTCGGAACAACATGGCCCTTCCCGCGCCGAACCGCTAAGAAGCGGCATGGCCGAACGCTTTGAACGACATCGCCAGCCGTGGCGCCCCGACGAGATCCAGAAGCTCCATACCCTCGCCAAGAAGGGAATGGCGCTGAAAGCGATCGCCAAGGCGCTGACGCGCAGCGAGGAATCGGTCAAGGAACGCGCCAAGCTCGACGGCCTGTCGATCGCCAAATTGCACTGAGCCGTGTCGGCCAAGGATTATGACGCGATCGTGCTCGGCGCCGGCGCGGCCGGGCTGATGTGCGCCGCGGTCGCGGGGCAACGCGGCAAGCGCGTCCTGCTGATCGACCACGCCGACCGGCCGGGCAAGAAGATCCTCATCTCGGGTGGCGGCCGGTGCAATTTCACCAATATCGGCACCGCACACGATCGCTTCCTTTCCGCCAACCCGCATTTCGCGCGATCGGCGCTGGCGCGCTATACGCCGGCCGATTTTCTCGATCTGGTCGCGCACCATCGCATCGCCTGGCATGAGAAGACGCTCGGCCAATTGTTCTGCGACGGCTCGGCGCGGCAGATCGTCGACATGCTGCTCGACGAGGGCGCGCGCGGCGGGGTCGAACTGGCGCTTGGTCACCCGATCGCGGCCATCGATCATGCCGATGCGCGGTTCCGGGTGCGCTGGGGCAACCGCTCGGCCGAGGCGCCCGCGCTGGTCGTCGCGACCGGCGGTCCGTCGATCCCCAAGATGGGGGCGACGGGCTTCGCTTATGACCTCGCCCGACAATTCCGGCTCAAGGTGGTCGAGCCGCGTCCCGCGCTAGTGCCGCTGACGCTCGGCAACGACGAGCAATTGTTCCGCACCCTCTCGGGCGTCTCGGCCAATGTCGCCGCGACCGCGGGCAAAGCCGCGTTCCGCGAGGCGGCTCTGTTCACGCACCGCGGGCTTTCCGGGCCGGCGATCCTGCAAATCTCATCCTACTGGCGCCACGGCGAGGCGGTGACGATCGACTTCCTGCCCGATCGCGCGCCGGGGTGGCTCAAACAGGCCAAACGCGCGACGCCGCGCGCGACGATGGCGCGCGCGCTCACCGGTGCATTGCCCGAGCGGCTGGTTACCGCGCTGGTCGAGCGCATCGGGCTGAGCGGCGAACTCGCCAACATTCCCGACGCGAAGCTCGCCGCCGCCGAACAGACGCTCGCCGCGTGGCATTTCACCCCCAATGGCACCGAGGGCTTCGCCAAGGCCGAAGTCACCGCCGGCGGGGTGAGCACCGCCGGCCTCTCGTCGCAGACGCTGGAGGCGCGCGAAGTGCCCGGCCTGTATTTCATCGGCGAGGCGGTCGACGTCACCGGCTGGCTCGGCGGCTATAATTTCCAATGGGCCTGGGCGAGCGCACAAGCGGCAGGCCAGGCGCTGGCGGGTTGATTACGGAACAATAACAACGCTCGATCGATTGGACCTGCGCCTGCCCTGCGGCCGCCGACTGCGCGCGAAGCAGGCAAGGAGGGTCTGCCGATGAGCGAGGAAACGCGGGTTCCCGATCTTGCCGGAGGCATCCCCTCGACCGATCTTCCCGAGGGCGCGATGATCGCCGGCACCGTCGGTGACGAGGAGGTGCTGATCGCGCGGGTAGACGGCAGGTTGTTCGCCGTCGCCGCGCTCTGCACGCATTATCACGGCCCGCTCGTCGACGGGCTGCTGGTCGGCGAAACGGTGCGGTGCCCGTGGCATCATGCGCATTTCTGCCTGCGCACCGGCGAGGCGCTCGCCGCGCCGGCGATCGATCCGCTCAAGCGCTGGGCGATCTCCGAAGCCGGTGGCGTGATCCGCGTCGGCGAAGCGCTCGACGAGACCCCCACCCCGCCGCGCCGCGCGTCGGCAGGCGAGCCGCGCCGGGTGGTGGTGATCGGCGGCGGCGCGGCCGGGTTCGCCGCGGTCGAGATGCTCCGCCGCAAGGGGTTCGACGGATCGGTGACGATGCTCAGCGCCGATGCCGATGCGCCTTATGACCGGCCGAATTGCTCGAAGGACTATCTCGCCGGCGACGCGCAACCCGAATGGATGCCGATGCGCGACGCGAGCTGGTACGCCGATCATAACATCGACCTGCGGCTCGGCACCGACGCGGCGGCGCTCGATCCCGTTGCAAAGAGCGTCACGCTTGGGAACGGGGAGAGCCTCGACTACGACGCACTGCTGATCGCAACCGGCGCGGAGCCGATCCGCCCCCCGATCGCGGGGTTCGACCGGCCGGACGCCTACGTCCTGCGCAGCCTGCGCGACGCCGATGCGATCATCGCCGCCGCCGGGCAGGCCAAATGCGTCGCGGTCGTCGGCGCGAGCTTCATCGCACTCGAAACCGCCGCGGCGCTCCGTGCGCGGGGCCTCGAGGTGCATGTCGCCGCGCCCGAGGCGATCCCGCTGGCGCGGGTGATGGGCGACGACATCGGCCGTTGGGTGCGTGGACTACATGAGCAGGCGGGCGTCGTCTTCCATCTCGGGCACGGCGTCACCGGGTGGAGCGACGGGCGGCTGGCGCTGGACGACGGGACGGCGATCGACGCTGATTTCCTGGTGCTCGGCATGGGGGTGCGCCCGCGCGTCGCGCTGGCCGAGGCGGCCGGGCTGGCGGTCGATCGCGGCATCATGGTCGACGCGCAGCTACGCGCCAGCGCGCCGGGCATCTATGCCGCCGGCGATGTCGCGCGCTTTCCCGATCCGCATAACGGCCAGCCGATCCGCATCGAACATTGGGTCCACGCCGAGCGCCAGGGGCAGCATGTCGCGCGGGCGATCCTTGGCGACGCGGCGCCGTTCACCGATCCGCCCTATTTCTGGAGCGTCCATCCCGGTGCGGAGATCCGCTATATCGGGCACGCCGAGGCGTTCGATCCGCCGCACGTCGGCGGGTCGCTCGCGCATCACGACGCCGAGGTCGCGTTCGCCAGCGGCGGCCGGCTGCTCGCGCTCGCCACGGTGGGGCGCGATCGGCGCTCGCTGAAGATCGGGGTTGAGCTGACCGTCTAGGACGGGGCACGCGCAAAGTTCACGAAGTTCACACGAGTAGCGCGTGCCGCGAGGGTGGCCGATTTTAGATAAATATATGCAAAATAATAGCTTATGCCGTATTTCGCAGACGAGCCGTTCGCCCCGGACGCCCTTCGACAAGCTCAGGGCGAATGGCGGAGAGATGAGTCGGACTTTATCTGCGCCATAGCCCCAACCGTCGCGCGGATCGCCGGGATCAGTTCCGCCTCGAACCACGGATTCTTGACCAGCCACGGCTGGTTGCGCGGCGACGGATGCGGCAAGGGCAGCCAGCCCGACGCCAGATAATCGCGCCAGCTGCGCACCGTCTCGCCGAGCGTCGCCTTGCGCATACCGCCCAGATAATGCGCCTGCGCATAATGCCCGACCAATATCGTGAGCTCGATATGCGGCAGCGCGGCATTGAGCCGATCATGCCAGCGCGGCGCGCATTCGCGACGCGGCGGCATATCGCCCGACGCCGCCTTGCCGGGATAGCAGAAGCCCATCGGGATGATCGCGACCTTCGCGGGATCGTAGAATTGCGCCGGCGCCAGCCCCAGCCAGTCGCGCAGGCGAACCCCGGAGGCATCGTCCCACGGCACCCCGCTTTGATGCACCTTGCGCCCCGGCGCCTGCCCGACGATCCTGAGCCGCGCGGCAGGATCGGCCTGCACCACCGGACGCGGGCCGAGCGGGAGATCGTCCGCGCACCGCCGGCACGCGCGGATATCCGCCAGAAGCTGGACGAAGGGATCGGACATGCCGGGCAATGTCGGTGTCGCCGCGCGCAACGACAAGCTCAGCTGACCGGTTGTGCCGCCTGCCGCTCGGCGATCGCGGCGAGCGCCTGCCGCTCGATCGCCTCGAGCTCGACCAATGTCATCGTCAGCGCCTCGCGCTGCGCGACCAGCTCGTCGATCCGCCCGCGGCACCGTTCGGCAAGCGTCGCCAATTGCTCGATATGCTGCGGATCGGCGTCGTATAGATCGAGGAATTCCTTGATGTCGCGCAACGTGAAGCCGAGCCTTTTGCCGCGCAGGATCAGCTTCATCCGCGCGGTCTCGCGCCGGGTATAGATACGCGCATTGCCGACGCGGCACGGCGCGATCAGCCCGCGATCCTCGTACAGCCTCAGCGCGCGCGGCGTGATGCCGAGGCTGGTCGCGACATCCTGTATCCCGCGCAGATCGTCTTGCTGTTCCACTATTGTCCGCCCCCTCCCCCGAGCGCCGCCCCGCGGCCTTTGCTTTCTTCGACCAGCTCCTTCTTCGAAAGCTTGCCGATCAGTGTCTTGGGCAGAGCATCGCGAATTTCGATGTCATGGGGAAGCTCGATCTTGCTCACCTTGTCGGCAAGGAAGGCACGCAATTCCCCCGGCGTCGCGCTCGCCCCGGGCTTGAGCGTGACGAAGCCCTTGGGCGATTGGCCGCGATATTGATCGTCGACCCCGATCACCACCGCCTCGGCCACCGCGGGATGCTCGTACAGCGCATCCTCGATCACCCGCGGATAGACGTTATAGCCGCTGCTGATGATCACATCCTTGATGCGATCGACGATGAACAGATAGCCGTCGGGATCGAGATAGCCCACGTCCCCGGTGCGCAGCGCGCCGTCGACGAACACCTTGCGGGTTTCGTCGTCGCGCCCCCAATAGCCCTTCATCACCTGCGGCCCGCGCGCGCAGATCTCGCCGCGCTCGCCCTCGGGGCAGAGCCGGGCGGGATCGGCAAGATCGCGGATTTCGATCGTCGTGCCGGGAAACGGCACCCCGGCCGATCCCGCGCGCGCCGGGCCGTCGATCGGGTTGCAGGTGATGATCGGCGAGGCTTCGGACAGGCCGTAGCCCTCGACCAGCCGCGCGCCGGTGGTGCGGGTGAAGGCGTCATGCACCTCGGCCGGCAGCGGCGCGCCACCCGAAATACACGCGCGGATATTTGAGAGGTCGATCGACCGCGTCGCCGCGACGCCGGCGATCGCGCCAAAGATCGTCGGCACCGCGGGGAAGAAGGTGGGGCGCGTCCGCGCGATCGTCTTGAGCGCATCCTCCAGCCGGAACCGCGGCATCAGGATCATCTGCGCGCCGACCCGGATCGAGAAGCTGAGCACCGTTGTCAGCGCAAAGACGTGGAACAGCGGCAGCACGCCGAGCACGCGATCCTGCGTCGCGCTTTCGCCGCCGACATGGACGACCATCGCATCGGCATTGGCGACGAGATTGGCGTGGGTCAGCATCGCCGCCTTGGGCAGCCCGGTGGTCCCGCCGGTATATTGCAGCACCGCCACCCCATCGGGCGACACCGCCACGGGCGTCGGCTCCCCGCGCCTCGCCACCATATCGTGATAGGTGATATGCTGCGGCCCGTGCCGGGCGGGCGCGATGTCCTTCCGCCGGAACAGGCGATAGGCGATGCGCTGGAGCGTCGGCAGCCCCTCCGCGATCGCGCAGGTAATGACGTGCTGGACGCCGAGCTCGGCCGCGACCGCCGAGACGCGCGCGTGGACATCGGTAAGATCGCAGGTCGCGATCACCTGCGCCCCCGAATCCTCGAGCAGATGGTGAAGCTCACGCTCGACATAGAGCGGGTTCACATTGACGACGACCCCGCCGAGCCGCAGCGTCGCGAGGAACAGGATCGGATAATGCGGCATGTTGGGCATGCACAGCGCGACCCGCGTGCCCGCTCCGACGCCGAGGTCCTGCAATCCCGCCGCCGCGTGCCGGACGGCTTCGGCAAGCTCGGCATAGCTCGTCACCCGCCCCATGAAGTCGATCGCGGCCCATTCAGGGTGTTTCAGCACGGTGGCGTCGAACAGGTCGGTAAGCGGGCGCGGCGTCGAATCGAGTCGGGCACCTGTCGCAATTGCCTGTTTCGTCACCATTTTCTCTCCCGTGCTCGACGCAATTCGCCACCGTTTGCCGCAGCTCGTCACAAATCGGTTGTCGACCGATCGGCTCTTGCCTATGCGACCTGACCTATAGGGAAGATAGAATACCAATAGGTCACCCGCAATCACGTCGTTCGAGGAAGGGAGAGGAAAATGATCGCGACGACTCTGCTGGCACTGGCGGCGGCGGGCAGCGCCACCCCCGATGCGGTGATCGGCCGCTGGCGCACCGAAACCAAGAACGGCATCGTCGAAATCCAGCGCTGCGGCGCATCGATTTGCGGCCGGCTGGTCACCTCGGACAAATTGCGCACCGATCCCGCGCTCAAGGATCTCAACAACCGCGACGAAAGCCTGCGCAACCGGCCGCTCAAGGGGCTGATGATCCTCAGCGGCTTTACCCAATCCGCCGACGGCTGGAGCGGCGGCAAGATCTACAACGCCGACGACGGGCGCACCTATAGCGCCAAGGTCACGCCGCTCGGCGCCGACAGGCTCAGCGTGCGCGGCTGCGTCTTCGTGCCCTTGTGCAAGACGCAGACTTGGGTCCGTGTCAATTGAGCCAATCTCTCCCAAAAGTTCGAGTGAAGCGTAAGCGTAAAGGAGTAAGCATGTCCCCCTCCCTCAAAGTTTCCATTGCCGCCGGCGCGTTCGCCTCAATGTTCGCCTTGGTCGGGCAGGCCAATGCCCAGGCCTTCTATCTGCAGGAGCAATCCGCGCGCGGCGCCGGCCGCGCCTTTTCGGGCGAGGTCGCCGATACCGGCGCGGCGTCCTTGTGGTGGAACCCGGCGGCGATCGCCGACGCCGAGGGGATCGAGGGGACGTTGAGCGCCTCCGCGATCCTGCCGCGCGGCCAGGTGGTCGATCGCGGAACGGTGATCGTGCGCCCCGCGCAAGGCCCAGCGCCAGTCGGCGGCGACGCGGTGTCGCGCAACCCGATCAACAACGGGGTGCTGCCGTCGGGCGCGTTCGTCGCGCCGCTCGCGCGCGGCGTGGTCTTCGGCCTCGCGGTGACCTCGCCGTACAGCTTCACCACCGATTACAGCAGCTCGAGCTGGGCGCGCTATTCCGCCGATCGCACCCGGCTGCGCACGGTCGATATCCAGCCGTCGCTGGCGGTCGCGCTGACCGACTGGCTGCGCGTCGGCGGCGCGGTCAACGTCGAATATACCGACGCCTCGCTCAGCAATAAGTTGCCCAACCTGTCCGCCGCGCTGCCCGACGGCGAGCAGAAGCTGTCGGGCGACGGCTGGGATGTCGGCTGGACCGCCGGGCTGCAGATGCACAATGATTTCGCGACCGTCGGCATCGCCTATAAGTCAGCGATCAAGCACAATCTGAAGGGCGATCTCACTGTCTCGGGGCTGCTCGGGCCGCTGGCGGGATCGAACATGTCGCTCTCGGGCGTCCGCGCGAGCTTCTACACCCCGGCGCAGATCATCGTCGGCGGGCGTTTCCGCGCGACCAAGGCGCTGACGCTCAACGCGCAGGCGGTGCGCTATACCTGGAGCAAGTTCGACGCGATCGGGCTCGGCGCGCCGCTCAACACCGCGATCCCGGAAAATTACCGCGATAGCTGGAGCCTCGCCGGTGGCATCGATTATGCGGTCTCCCCCGCGCTCACGCTGCGCGCCGGCGTCCAGCGCGCGCTCACCCCGACGCAGGACGGCGAACGCGACGCGCGCGTCCCCGATGCCAATCGCTGGAATTACGGCGTCGGCGCGAGCTATGCGGTCAACCGTCATTTCACCGTCGATGCGGCGGCGAATTATGTCGATTTCACCGATTCCTCGATCGACCGCATCACCGCGGCCTATGTCGGGACCCCGGCGCAGACGCCGATCCTGACCAACGGCGAGCTGCAGAAGGCCCACGCCTTCGTCTTGTCGCTCGGCGCGCGGATGGCACTCTGACGGCACGGCCGCGCGGCGTGGGCTGACCGTCAGTCCGCGCCGCGCGGCCGCGTCTCGGGAAGCGCAAGCAACACCGGGAGCACCCCCAGCGCGACCAGCGCGATCATCATCCCCGGTGCGGCGGGCGCGCCGCTTCGCTGGGTGAGAATCTGCGCCAGCCACGGGGTCAATCCGCCGAACAGCGCGGTCGCACTGGTCGCGCCGAGCGCAAGCCCGCTCAGCCGGCCCTCGACCGGCACCTGCTCGGCGGTCGCCACCGCGCCGACAGCGCTGACTCCGCCTGCCAGGATCGCGAGCAGCACCGCCCCCGCGATCGCCGGCCCGGTCTCGGCGCCGGCAAGCAGCCGGAACAGCGGGTAAGGCAGCAAAGCCGACAGCAAGGCGAGCCCGACCAGGACCGGCCGCCGCCCGAACCGATCGGCCAGCACGCCGACCAGCGGGGTCACCACGATCACCGCAACCCCGGCGATCGTCGCAAGCTGCAACGCCTTGGCCTCGGTCAACCCACCGGTCGACACCAGATAGATCGGCACATAGGTGATGCCGACATAATAAGTGATCGATCCCAACGCGGAGATCGCGAAACCGCGCAGCACGCCGGGGCGGTGTCGGGCGAGCGCATGGCCGAGCGGGTGGCGCACCAGCGTCCCGGCGGCGCGCTGGATTTCGAACTCGGGGGATTCGCGCATCGCCGCCCGCGCGACAAGGATCGCGCCGGCGAGGGCTGCGCCGATCAGGAACGGCACGCGCCATCCCCAGGCGTCGAGCGCCGGGGTCGGCAGCAAATTCACCGTCAGCGCCGCCACCCCCGCCGCGAGCAATCCGCCGATCTCGCTCGTCGCTGCCGCAAGCGAGGTGACGAGCCCGCGCCGGTGCGGCAGCGCTCCCTCGAGCAGATAGGCGACCACCCCGGTATATTCGCCGCCGACCGCGAACCCCATCACGCAACGCAGCAGCAGCAACAACATCCCCGCGGCAGGGCCGATCTGCGCCACCGTCGGCAAGAGCGCGGTGAGCCCCATCGCCACGGTCATCAGCGTCATCGAGGCGAGCAGCGTCGCGCGGCGGCCGTGACGGTCGCCGAAATGCCCGAAGACGATCGCGCCGATCGGGCGCAACAGATAAGCGACCGCAAACCCCGCCAATGTCGTCAGCACCGCATTCTCGCCGACGAAGAACAACCGTGAGAGGACGGTCGTGAGATAGAGGAAGAGGGTGAAGTCGTACCATTCGACGACGGTCGAAATGGTCGCCAGGGCGAGGGATCGGCGGTCGAGCGGCTGCAAGATCAGGAGCTTAGGGGCCGGAACTGGTTACGGCAACCCGTCTTCCATCCCTTTGAAAACACGCAATAATCTGCTACAAGGGCCGCCGAGATCGCCAAAAGTGCGATTCCAACTTTTGGGGAGTCTGCGAACGCTTATATCGAGAGCCACAGAGACGGGTGGCGAGCCATCAAGCATCATAAGCATTGGTGGGCGTCGGTCGAAAACCACGCGACCAATCTGCTGGACATGCCCATCGATGCGATCACAACCGATGACGTGCTGGCCGCGGTGCAGCCGATCTGGCTGACCATATCGCCGACCGCCGGGATTTTGCGCGGGCGCATCGAAAACCATCCTCGATGCGGCCTGGGCGACAAAGCTCATCGTCGGCCCGTGGGAGAGCCCGGCCCGATGGCGAGGCGACTTCCTCCACCTGCTGCCAAGGCAGAAGCGTAAATATGCGGTCAGGCATCATCCTGCCGTCCCCTACCAGGATCTGCCGAAGTTCTATGAGCGTCTGGCGGCACGCTCCGCTATCTCGGCGCGGGCGCTGCAGATGATCATCCTATGCGCGACCAGGACGGCGGAGACGCGGCTTGCCACCTGGCGTAAGTTCAACCTCATCGATCGGGTCTGGACGATCCCGGGCAATCGCATCAAATCTGGCCGGGGAACATCGCATTCCCCTTACCGATAGCTGCATGGAAATCCTCCGGGAACAGGCAGCCATGACGAAGCCCCGGCCCGATGGTTATGTGTTTCCGTGGTGTACGCCGGGGAAGCCATTCCATCAGATGCTGCGTTTGCTCGGTGAGAGCGTCCGCATGTCGGAATCGTCGGCAGAAAAGGCCCCTGGTCAATGATCGCTTCCCACCCACCTCATGCCCTTTCGTTGGCAGGGAGTCTGCCGCTGGCACCGGACGGACCGATGCGCCCCAATTCCTGCCGTTGAGCGGCCAGCAGCGCCTTTCCAAGACCGGCCCCTGTCTTATGTCGCAATCCCGACGACCAGACCATCGGCAAGCCATTGGCCCAGCATCCCGCCAGCGCGCGCGATCCCAATCTCCTGGCCAAACGCCTCGACCATCAGGTCGCACAATTTCGCGAAGGACATGCCGGCGCGCACCGAGAGCAGCGCCTGATGCTCATATTGATCGATGGCGCGAAATTGCGCGACATCGCCATGTCGCCAGACGAGGATAGCACCGGGCTCGGGCAAGAACTCGACCGCGGGCGGCACCTCGCCGGTCGCGAGCGCCGACCAGATCGCGGGAGCGTTCGTCGTCAGGCTGCCGAGATCGAGCGTCGGCGTGATCCGCAGCGTGGCACGGTCCCAATCGACGTCACCGAGTTCGCCGGCTGAAACCGCGTCGGCATCCGCCGCGACGAATGCCTCCCCGAGCGCCATTTCGAGCCAGCCAAGCTCGGCTACCTCGGGGTCGGCGAGATAAAGGATTTCCAGCGTCGCGGGAAAATCGCGCGCATAAGCGTCGAGGGTCCAACTGCTTGGCGCCAGGCGATCGACATGCGCGACCACCGCCCGATGAAAAGCCTCGCCGCCGATCCAGTCGCGCGTGTGCTCGAAGCTCTCTTCCAGGCAAGCCGCGAGCTGTGCCCGATAATTGTTCTGATAGACGCGCAGGCCCGGCGCGGCCGCTTCGCCGAAACGCGCAGCGGCGACTGCGTCCTCTGAGGTCAGCCACGCGCGCATATCGCGCTGAAGCTCGATCAGGCTCATGCCGCTTCTCGCAGCGCGCCACGCGCGATCGTCCGCGCGGTGCCGAGTTCGGCGAGCAACTCGGCGAGCGGAGGAATATCGTCGTCGCGTTCGATCATCACCGCGACCGGCCCGAGCTTCGGCATGACGTAAGCATAGAGGTTCCAGACCGAAGCGGGCACCGGCCGATCATGCGTATCGATCAGCATCTCGGCTCCCCGGCTGTGCCCGGCAAGGTGGATCTGCCGCACGCGATCATGCGGCACGCCATCGAGATAGGCGATCGGATCGAAGCCGTGGTTGGTCGCGCTGACGAACACATTGTTGACGTCAAGCAGCAGTCCGCAGCCCGTGCGGGCACACATGGCATCGAGAAACTGCCATTCGGTCATGTCGGCGGAGGCGAAATCGATATAGGTTGACGGGTTCTCGATCAGCATTTCGCGGCCCAGCGCGTCCTGCGCCCGCGCAATGTTCGCGCAGACGAGGTCGAGCGCTTCCTCCGTATAGGGGAGAGGCAGCAGATCGTGCGAGTTGAAGCCTTCGATCCGCGACCAGCTCAGATGATCGGAGACGAACAGCGGGTCGATCTCGTCGACCAGCGCGCGCAGGCGCGCGAGATAGGCGCCATCGACGCCGTCGGCCGATCCGACCGACATCGACACGCCATGCAAGGCGACCGGATAGCGCGCCCTGACATCGCGCAGGATGTGGCGCGGCCGGCCACCGTCAACCATGAAATTCTCCGAGATTACCTCGACGAAATCGACCGCGATGGGGGTGTCCAGAAACTCGGCATAATGCGGCTTGCGTAGCCCGAGCCCGAAGCCGGAAAAGGGAGCAATGGTCATTGCTTCGCTCCTGCAGGGGAGCCGGCCCGACACGAGCGCGCCGGGCCGGTAGGAGGATCAGTTCGGCGCGGTCTCGCTGCCGCCCGCCGCCGCACAGGCCTTGGCGGTCAGTTCCTTGAAGCCCTGGCCCTTGCACGAATTCTGGCCCTTGCAGTCGTTCTTCGCGGTCTTGCAGTCCGACTGGCCCTTGCAGGTATTGACGCCGTAGCAATGGACCTTTGCCGCCGCCCCTTTGGCGATCGCGGCGGTCGGCGCGGCAGCGGAAATGGCGACGACTGCGGCGGCGGCGGCGATGCTGGCGGTAGTGCGGATAACGGTCATAAATAGCTCCGTGAGAAGGGTTCTGCCTGGTTGGCCACCCTAGTTCGCTGCCGTCGCCCGCCCGGTTACATCGCTCGAGAAAAAAGCGCGTACGCCACGAAAAATTACCAGCGCAGCAGCCGGGGTCCGAGCAAGGCCCCGAGCGAAGCGGCGAGCAGGATGCCGAGCGAATACCAGGTCAGCACGAAGATCGCCGAGACCTCCGGGCAATGCACGCAATACACCGTGGCGGCAAAGGCGCCGGCCGAGAGGCCCGCTGCAGCACCGGCGGCGCGCAGCCTTGTCGGCGCCAATCGTCGGAACGACCAGAGCAGGCCGATGAAGATCGGCATGGCGAGGCCGAGCACGATCCACGGGCAGACCATCCAGCTATGCCCGAGCCACATGGCGAGCCACTTAGCAGGGGGCGTTCGAACCAGCTCGATGACGCCGGCACCGGCAAGGAGCGTAACCGGAACGGCAAGCAGCCAGACCCAGCGCACGCTGCCGCTGTCGGGCCGTGCAAGTTGCGCGGTTACGGCCAGCGCCACGGCCGACAGCGAGATCGTGTAGGTCCATTTTATCCAGAAGGCGAAGCCGCGCATCGCGACATGAAGGTCGGGCCGGATGCCGAGCATCGATACGACCGCTGCGCTTGCGACCAATGCACCCAGCAACAGGCCGATTGCGAGCCGCCAGCCGACGGCATGACGACGCACTTTCGGCACGTCGGCGGAGAGTTTGGTGATCAGGTCCTCGGTGTTCATCGACCGCCTCCCTGAAAGCGCGCCATCAAGGTCTTGAGGCCGCGATGGACCGAGATCTTCACATCGGATTCGCCAATCCCGTCAGCGGTGGCGGCTTCGGCGACGCTCATTCCCTCGATCCGCGTCGCGCGGATCATCCGCGCCTGTTTGACCGGCAGGGTCTCGAGCAGATCATCAACATCGAGCCGGGCGCCGGATGCGTCCTCGAACCCTTCGACGATCAGGATTTCCTCCAGTCCCTCGATCGGCTGGAGGCGGCGATTACGGCGGAGATGGTCGATCATCTTGTAACGTGCGACCGCAAACAGCCAGGCGGTGAATAGCCGATCGCGGTCATAGCTCGCCCGGCGGGTATGCACGGCGATGAGCGTTTCCTGCACCAGATCTTCGATGTCGTCCTCCGAACCGTTCGCCCGGCGTCGATAAAAGCCGCGCAGCAAGGGGACCAGGTGGCGCAACAGCGCTGCATGGTCGGCAGCATTGCCGTCGAGGCCACTGATCATCAGTTGGCGCAACTCGTCCTCGTTCGCCTTCATTCGCGCTCCTCACGGGAGAGTTCGGCGTAGCCGGCCGAAAGGTTACAGCCGGTGACGAAATTTATTTGAGGTCGATGTGTAACCGTTGCTCGGCGCCGGCCGAATTGCCGTCGTGATCCGGTGCAACCGCCTCCTACCCGGGTCACCGCGCGGCCCTGGCATCCCACGGATCCGGGCCGCGCGCCAGAGGCCCAGACACGAAGGACCACTCCGATGCACAAGACTCACGCGACGATCGCGGCCACCCTCGCGATGGCGGT
>NZ_MKRR01000115.1:14236-16784 GCF_001897045.1 Sphingomonas sp. 66-10 | reverse complement strand
CGCCATGGAAAAATGCTACGGCGTCGCCAAAGCGGGCAAGAACGACTGCAAGGCGGGCGCGGGGACGAGCTGCGCCGGCACCTCGAAGGTCGACTATCAGGGCAATGCCTGGAAGCTGGTCAAGGCCGGCACCTGCACCACGATCAAGACCCCCAAAGGCCCCGGCTCGCTGAGCCCCAAGGCCTGACAATCGCGCGCAGCCGGGGCTGTCAAGGCGCCGGCTGGCCGTTCACGGAGACTTCCGATGGAACAGCTCATCGCCCTTTACGACCGCGTGATCAGCCGCGCGTCGGCGTTGGTGCCCGATGCCCTTCTATTGCTCGTTGCGCGGCTCGGCATCGCGGGCGTTTTCTTCATGTCGGGTCGCACCAAGGTCGACGGTATCATCCATATCACCGACAGCACCTACGAGCTGTTCCGCACCGAATATGCGCTGCCGCTGGTGCCGCCGACCATTGCGGCAGTCGCCGCGACCTGGTCCGAACATGTCTTTTCGATCCTGCTCGTACTCGGCGTCGCCACTCGCCTTTCGGCGCTGGCGCTGTTCATGATGACGCTGACGATCGAGATCTTCGTCTATCCCGATGCATGGCCGACTCATCTCAGCTGGGCCGCAGTCCTCCTGCCATTAATCTTCCGGGGTGGCGGCGCCTGGTCATTGGATCGGGGTATCGCCCGGCTGCTGCATCCAGCGGTACGATTCGCTCACGCCTGAAACTGCGGTCGGAGCCGCGGGCCGCTTCGATCGGGTTTCCGCTGGCATCCTATCTTGCGACTTGTCTCGTGACGCAGAGCTGGCTTTCGTGCGCCTTCGAACGATTGGGTACGATCTCGACGTCGGTGCGGATCGAGAGCGTCCGGATCTGGCCCTTGAAGTCGCCGTTGTTGCGGGTGACATAACCGATGACAGGCATTGCTCGTCTCCTTTGATGCGCGCTCGAACCGTTCGGGCGACAGCGCGAGCGAAGGACCGGAGCGGCGAAGCTATTTGGAGCGAAACTACTCCCCTTGCCGATTATCTCATCCAGCAACCTCACGGGACCATATCCACCCGCACAGTGCGTTTCGCGGTCCAGAACAGCGCGAATGTTCCGAGCGCTAACAGGCTCGACGCGATCAATGCCCACCGCACGCCTTCGGCGTCACCCAGACCGAACGATGTTGCCAGGAGATCGCTGAGAAGGCCCACGCTTAGCGGCCCAAGGCCCAAGCCAATCGCATTGAGGATGAACAGCAGGATGGCTGACGAGGTCGCCCGCATCGTCGGCGGGACAACGCTCTGACCGACCGTGTAGACCGGCCCGAACCAGAAAGAACCCAGGATGATCGGTATGATCATCAATGCCATTGCCACCGGCGCGCTCGGTACCAGATAGACAGCGATCGTGAAGGGAAGCGCCGCCAGACTCGCAATAGCAGGAATCGCGCAATAGGCGCGTGCGTCGGTGCGGCCGAACCGGTCGCCAAGCTGGCCGCCGAGCCATATGCCGACCATCCCCCCAAACCCACTGATAATTCCGAGTGAGATCCCTAGGAATCCGTGTGCACCGAGCCCAAACCGAGAGGCGAGTGCTTCAAGCTGTTCGCCGTGGACGCGAAAAAAGAAGGCGGCGGTAAAGGGAACTTGCGCGTAACTGACAAAAGCTTTCAGCGCGGCGCCGAAGGAAATGAACCAATAGCTTCTCTTGCTCGCGAGATAGCGAAGCGTGTCCGGAAAGCTTGGATGTTCAATCGCCGGCCGCTCCGCCGGCGGAATTGCATGGCGCGGTTCCTTCAGCGTGAGCAAAGCCAACAGGGCGATGGCCACACCTGGAATTCCGGCAATGAGAAAAGCGTGTCGCCATCCATAGAGATCGACGATCACACCGCCCATGCCCAGCCCGAGCAACGTACCGAGCGGTACGCCGAGATGGAAAAAGGCGAGCGCCGAAGCGCGCTTTTCGCGCGGCGTATAGTCACTTATCAGGGAATGGGCGGGCGGGATGCCTCCGGCCTCGCCAGCGCCAACGCCGATGCGTGCGAGAAGAAGGTGCACGAAATTTCCCGCGAATCCGCATAGAATTGTGAAAAAGCTCCAAGCCCCGAGCGCGCAGGTAATGATCAAGGGTCGGCTTTTCCGCTCGGCCAGTCGGGCGATCGGAATGCCAAAGGTCGTGTAGAAAATGGCGAAGGCAAAGCCGGTCATCAGACCGATCTGCCAATCGGCCAGCCCCAATTCCTGTTTGATCGGTTCGGCAAGGATGTTGATTATCTGGCGATCGAGGAAGCTGAGCAACATGGTCAGCATCAAGAATGAGACCGCATAGCGGCGATAGGCCGGCGAAACCGGCTCAATCTCGACCCTATGCACCCCGTCCGTCATGTCGCTCAGCATGGGTTTACCTCGTCAAATCAGAATTTTGTCCGGACGCCGACGTAGAAGCGGCGACCGAGAACATCGTAGGTTGAGGGGTCCGTGAAGCCGGTGGGCAGTGCAAGAAGCGGCGGCGCCTTGTCCGTCAGATTGTTGACGCCCAAGCGAAATTCGAAGCGCTCCTCGGGACGCAAG
>NZ_MKRR01000115.1:5867-14202 GCF_001897045.1 Sphingomonas sp. 66-10 | reverse complement strand
CGTCGTCGATACCGCCCCATTGGTATAGGATAGCGCAGTCGCAACTTTCCATTTTGGATGCGAAGATGCACCGATGCTGCTGTTGCCGACCGTTCCGGCGTAGTCGAAGGTAGCTTGGCCCTCGCGCCCGGTTATCTGAAAATCGATGAGCCGGTTGGCGACGACATTGAGGCCGAGGCTACCAGTATCGCCCCCAAGTCCGGCGTCGGCGAGATTGACGGTCCAGTCGAACTGCGCATCGATACCCCTCGTTGAGAATCTCGAGAGATTTTCAGCGCGGGTCACGATCTGGGTGATCGAACCATTGGGTGCCCGCCGGAAATTCTGGCAGAATGGGCTGGTTGCGGCGTAGGTCGGGTTCGATCCGTCAAGGTTATAGCAGGCCCGTACCAGGTCGGTCGGAGCCAGCGTTCCGATCGCGTCCCGAATCTTGATTTGATAATAGTCGACCGATAGCGACAACCGCGAAAAGACCGGGCTCGCGAACTTGGGTTGGACAACGCCGCCCACAGTGAAGGTGTCGGCGGTCTCTTCCTTTAGGTCGGGGTTGCCGACCCCGACGGTCTGGACGAACTGCGGGGTCGACGCGCCGGCGGCCGGCACACCCTGGGCCGCGCAGAGCGAACGGATTTGCGCATTGCCCGCCGCGCTGGTCGCACCGGTAGCTGCCGCGTTGCACGGGTCGCGATTGGCGCCCGACCCAAGGCTCACCAGTTGCTGGGTACTCGCGAAGAGAACGTCGAGCGAGGGCGCGCGGTTGGCGCGCTGATATCCGGCCCGGAAGCGCAAGCCGTCGAACGGCTCCCAATCGCCTTCGACCTTGTAGGAGTGGACGCCGCCGATCGAGCTATAATCCGAATAGCGGTAGCCAAGCCCGAGATCGAGCCGCCGAAAACCCGGTATGTCTTTCAGAATCGGTACCAGAAGTTCGCCGAATATCTCCTTTGCATTGTAAGAGCCTTTTGCCGAGGTCACGACCGCGGGAACCAATGCGTCCGGTAGGCCAGCCCCGTTGGGGGCCGGCGCTGGCTCGACATTGTAGATCGACGATGCCACGCGTTCGAACGACATGTCGCGATAATCGGCGCCCGCCGCGAAACGCACCTCACCATATGGAAGTTCGAATAGTCCGCCCTGAATAGTGCCTTCAACGACGCCGAGATCGTTGGTCAGCGTGTAGCCGCCGGTGCGATTGACATAAGCCCGGCAAGCTTCGGAGAGCGGATTGATCCCGAACGGATTATAGCCGCCCGCGCACAGGCTTACCCCGCCATCGGGCGCCCGCAACAAGGTATCGAGCGCACGACGGCTGGAATAGCCCGTTCCCGTCGTCGTCTGGTCGCTCTTTCCATAACTGCCGTAGACTTCCCAAGTCCAGCCCCGGACACCGAGCTTGCCCTTCGCGCCGAGCGTCACCTGAAAGGTATCGATACGATTTCTTTCGGTGCGCGGAAAATCGAACAGGCGCTTCGCGATCTCGAAATCCGCGGTCGGATCGGGCCGCGAAGCGAGCAGCGTAGCGAGATCGGTGGGGATGAAGGGGTTAGTGACTGGCACGACCAGTGCCGCTGTCGATCCGCCGGCGGGAATAGGGCCAAGTTGCGTTTTGCTCTCAAGCCGGGAAAAGCTGGCCTGCCCATAGAAGGTCAACGTATCGGAGACGTCGTAGTTCGCAGCGCCGAAAGCCGAGTAGCGGGTTAGTGGAATCGAAATATATTCCTGCGGCGCCCCGTTGAAATAGACGCCGGGCAATCCACCGACCGTGGCGTTGACCAGGCTGTATCCGGTCGTCGGCCCCGCGTTCCCGCGATAATTGACCGCGCCGCTCTGGTCCGCGACCGCAAACAAGCTTCCGTCGGCGTTGAAACCAAGACCACCGAAAGTGGTGGTCGCGAGATTTTGCAACGTCACGGTTCCAGGTGAAACGCCGTAACGACCAAACAGCGCATTCAGCGCTGCCTGGCTCGGTGCGTTCGCGGCCGACCCGAATTGAATGCCATAAGATCCTTGAGGAACCTGTGGCTGCAAACGGGGGCTGATCAGCGAATATTCACGCGCATCGCCGAAGAGTCCCGCACGATCCGCATATCCGAGCGATAACACGGCATTCCCTCGCCGGTCCGCAAAATTACCGCCGAAGGTTGCGTTCAGCGACTTTGTCTGAAGATCGCCCTCGCCCGAAATACCGTATTGGCCATCGACCTCGACGCCGCTGAAATTTCGCTTGAGGCGGAAGTTCACCACGCCGGCGATCGCATCCGAACCGTAAACCGCAGACGCACCGCCAGTGATCACTTCGACATTCTCGATGAGCGACGGCGGGACGATATTCACGTCAACTGTGCCATCGAAGTTCGAAGGCACGAGGCGCCGTCCATCGAGCAGCACAAGCGTTCGCGTTGGCCCAAGGCCGCGCAGGTCTACCGTCGAGCGACCCTGATTGGAGGGCAGGTTGGTCGTGGAGGTGGCACCAGCGGCGACCTGCGGCAGTTGATTGAGAGCAGCGTCAACTGAGATCGCGCCGGTCTGACCGATAGCACCTTCCCCCATCGTCACGATTGGGCTGGTCGACCCGAAATCGCGTCGCGCAATGCGTGAACCTGTCACGACAACCTCGGTTCCCTGCGTTTCCGCATCTCCGCCGTGGGCGGGCACATTCGCCTTTTCCGTATCGGTTTGCGCAAAGGCAGGCGGGGCAAAGGCGGCCAGTCCGCAAACGACGGCGATTGTCGATACGCCCGACATGCTGATCTTCATCTCATCTCTCCCCTCGTCGTGTGCCGTATCGCGGCACATCATTCCGATTCGTGAACTTTTGTGACGCCTATCGGCACTGCGGTCAATAAAAATAGACCGTGACACGAACTATCATGCCGTGATACGGAACAATGGACTATTTGGGAGGCACCATGGCGGGCACGGTTCACATGAGTAGGCGGGGCAGCGGAATCGCGCTGCTGGAGATCGAGAATCCGCCGGCAAACGCGATGAATGCGGCGATGCTGGCGCGCATGACCGAAGCGCTCGCCGGTGTTCAAAGCGACGATTCGGTTCGCGCGGTCGTGCTGACCGGACGCGGGAAAGCCTTCTGTAGCGGCGCAGATCTCAAAGAAGCAGCGCGCGAAGCCACAAAAGGCAGTGGCGAGGATCTCTCGGCGTTCGCCAGAATGCTTGAATTAGTCGCCACATCGCGTGTGCCCACCATCGCAGCGATCAACGGCGCCTGCGTCGGAGGCGGCTTCGAGCTGGCGCTATGCTGCGATATACGCCTGGCGTCGGACGACGCGACCTTCATATGTGCCGGCGTCAATGTTGGATTGATGGCGTCAACCTATCGCTTGCCGCGCCTGATCGGCCTGTCGCGAGCCAAGGCCATGCTGTTGTCCGGCCTCCCCTTTACGGCTGCGAAGGTCGAACAATGGGGGCTGGTTACCGAGCTTCACGCCGCGAGTGATCTGTTAGACGGGGCGCTGCGGATAGCCCGACGGATCGCCACGCGCGCGCCGCTCTCGATCGAAGCGACGAAGCGAACGACCGACCTCTCTTTCGACATGTCACCGGAGGAAGCTCGCGCTGCCGCTGCGGCCGAACTCGCGATCCTGCAAGCAAGCACAGATCATCGCGAGGCCATCACCGCCTTCGTTGAAAAGCGCGAACCTAAATTCGAACGGCGCTGACCAGGCACGCACCATTCGTTTTCCCAGCAGGAAATATCATGACCGACACCTCACTTGGAAATCTTCGCGTCATCGACTGCACCCATGTCATCGCGGGAGCTTATTGCTCGATGCTCCTTGCCGATCTCGGCGCCGACGTCATCAAGATCGAGCCAATCGGTGGCGAAGCCAATCGCGGCGCCAGCACGCTTCCCTTCAAACCGTTCGACTTCATGAACCGGAACAAGCGCGCCATCAGCCTTGATCTCCATCAACCCGCGGCGGTCGAAGTGATCCGCAAGCTTACAGCGACTGCCGATGTCTTTGTCGAAAATTTCCGTCCTGGCGCGTTCGACCGGCTTGGGCTCGGCTACGATGACCTCAAGGCGATCAATCCCCAGCTTATTTATTGCTCGATATCGGGGTTTGGTCACAGCGGTCCTTACCGTGAGCGAGGTGGCTTCGACCTCATTGCGCAGGCGATGAGCGGGATCATGAGTTTTACGGGTGAAGCGGTCGCTCCGGATCGCGACACCCGCCCGGTGGCAGCCGGCGTTCCGCTGTCCGATCTCAATGCCGGCGCATTCGGTGCGCTCGGAATATTGGCGGCGCTTAATCATCGCCACCAGACAGGCATCGGCCAGAAAGTCGAAGCGACGCTTCTGGAATCAGCCCTAGGCTATGCCGTCTGGGAAACCGGACTCTACACGACGACGGGAGAAATTGCGGTGCCGCGCGGATCGCGCCACCGGCTGGCAGCACCTTATGAGGCGCTCAAGACCGCTGACGGCTATCTCGTCGTTGGCGTTACCAACGCAAACCTGTGGGACAAGTTCTGCAAGGCAATCGATGCGCCTGAACTGCACGACGATCCACGTTTTGCGCTTCCGGCTGATCGTGTGACCCACCGTGACGCGCTCCAGCAAGCGATCGAAGCGAAACTGGCGACCAATGCGACCGGCGTGTGGATAGACAAGCTGCTTGCGCAGGGAGTGCCTTGCGGTCCGATCAACAATATCGGCCAGGCCGTCGAGGACCCGCAGGTCAGGGCGCGCGGCCTCATTGCCGAAGTCGGCGGTCGGCGTTTCATTCGAGCGCCCGTCAGCATGTCGGAGACTCCGGTCGTCGTCCGTCGCGGCCCAGCCCGCATCGGGGAACATACGGCCGAGGTGCTTCGCGAAGCCGGATACAGCCCGTCGGAAATTGCCGAGATGAATCAGGCTGGCGCTATCGCGGTCGAAACCTCGCAAGCATAAGGTCAGCCGCGTCGCCCGATCAGTGAAAGTGCGGCTGACTTGTTACACCGAGCGTAACGCGGCGAGCGGCATCGGCTACCAGCGGACCATAACGTTCAGCTAGACTTGCATCGAGGCGTTCTGCCGGCGCCGAAATCGAAATGGCGGCAAAGGGCTGAGCGTGACGATCGACGATCGCAGCGCCCACGGCATGGACGTCGGAGCGATTGCCCCCGAATGTCACGGCATATCCACGCTCGCGCGCCTCCGCCAATTCGCTGCGGACGATTTCAGGATCGACGACCGTGAGCGACGTGACGGCGTCCAAAGGTTGGGAAAGATAGGCGTCGAGTTCGTCCTGCGGCATCATCGACAGGATCGCACGCCCCGACGATGTCGCGTGCAAGGGTGAGACTGCCCCATAGGGAAAGAAGTAGCGCACCGGCTTGATCCCGTCGAGCCGCTCAAGCAGCACGAGCGACCGCTCGAATCGATAGGTAAGATGGACAGTTTCCTCGCTTTCGCGACGCAGCTCTTCCATGACGGGAATGGCAATCCCGCGCAGGACAGAATGCTCGTAGTTAGCGCGACCGCTGGCAACGAGTGCGCGCATTGAAAGGCTCCAGACCGGACGGTCCGCGTCGGCGAGTTCAATCCAACCAGTCTTGTGGAGCGCCATCAGCGATCGCTGGACCGTCGATTTGGGAATGCCCGCCAGTCTCGCGAGCTCGCTCACGCCGACTGGCTGGTGCAAACTCAGCAGCTCGATCAACTGGAACGCCAATTCGACCGGTCTCACACATCCTCCGTCGTTCCGCCTTATGGGACGACCCTATCCGTAGCGGCACAGCGAGTCACGAGGTTTGCTGATTGGTTTTGCTTTCCGATAGGGGCGATGATCGTCGCACCCGCATTTCGGGAGTTGCCAATTGTGATCGGCTCCCACCGAGTGGTCCGGGTTGATTGTAGTGCATCGTAACCTCCGTCGCCAGTGCTGGCCGCAGGTGGAGCGAAGCGGAACCGGAGGGCGGCACTGGCGACGGAACGGCTCCGGCGCGGGCGGGCGATAGCCAACGAGCTATGCGGGCGGACCGTGCTGTAATGTCGCCGCCAGGCTTCGATCAGCACCCGCGCTTCGGCGCGGGTGTAGAAGATCTCGCCATTGAGCAGCTCGTCAAGCAGCGATCCGTTGAAGCTCTCGTTGTATCCATTTTCCCACGGGCTGCCCGGCGCGATATAGAGCGTGGTCACGCCGATCTGCGCGAGCCATGCCTGCACCGCCTTGGCTCCGGGGACAATGCATGCGATGCGGTAACGCGGAGTTCCGGATGCGGTTCAATCCGCGTCCGGAACCCCGTCGACCGGGCAAGGCGTTTTTTTGGACCGGTCGGACAGATGAGGGCTGCCTCGCGGTCGATCAGAAAGCGTAACCGACCGAGAAGCGATATGACCGGCCGAAGATCGGCCGCACATCGGGGATCGCCACGCCGGGCCCGGCGAGGAAGCGCGGATTGCCTTCGGTCAGGCCATGCGAGTTGGCGAGATTGTCGCCCGAAATCTGCAGCGTGAAGCCGTCGACCTTCGCCTTGATGCCCGCGCTGAGCGTCTGGTAGGCCGGCAGCTCCTGCAGGTTCTTGAGGTCGCTGTAGCGCTTCCCGATCGCCTCGAACGTGCCGTAAAGCGTCACGTCCGACGTATCCGAGGCGGTGACGGTGAAGGTCGGCGTGACGCGCACCTGATAGGAGGGAATGCGCTGCGCGCGCTTGCCGTCGAAATCGGGAATGTTCGGAGTGTGGGTCTTGGCATCCTCCAGCACCGCGTTGCCGGTGATGCCGAAGCCGCTGGCATGCTGCCACGAGGCATCGAACTCGATGCCTTTGGTCCGTGAACCGGCGATCTGCGGCGGGACGCCGACGTCATTGTACACCGCACCTTCGACCTCATCGTAGAAGCCGGTCAGCGCGAGCTGGAGCCCGCGGTCGTGATATTTCACGCCGCCTTCGTAGGAGCGCACGCTCCAGTTGAGGTCGAGCCGCGGGCCGGTGTTGCCGAGCTGCGAGCGTACATCGTCGAACGACGGGGAATGATAGCCCTGCGACACGCGCGCGTAGACGTCGAACGTCCGGGTCGCGCGATAATTGAGGCCGACCGTCCACGGCGTCGCCTCGCGGGTGATATGCGCATAATCGGGCAGGCCATTGCCCTGGATGTTGAACTTGATGTTGGTCCACTGGTGCCGCACCCCCGCATCGAGGCGCAGCGCGTCGGTGATGTTGAACGAGTCCGACGCGTAGATGGCATGGACGTCGGCGCGCCCGTAATCGGCGATCGCGAACGCGCCGAGCGTGCCGTTGTCCAGATCGACGAGATCGCGCGACCCGCCCACCTGCATCCAGCGGTTGGCGCCAAGGCTCCATGCGTCGCGCGACGAGAAGTGCGAGAAATAATAGCCGAGGTTGAGCGTGTTGGCGCCGGTCTTGAAGGTCAGTACCGCCTCGTTCGAGATGCTGCGGAGTTCCTTTTCTACCACCCATGCGCCGAATTGCTGGACGTAATCGGTCGGCGCCAGCGTCGCGCCGGTGTTGATCCCGTGGACCGCGATCTGGCCCGGCGTACCGTTCCCGGCGGCGAGCGCATCAGCCACGGTGATCGCCCCTGCGCCGGCCGGCACGAGCCCGGTCGTCCGCAGCGTGCCGCTCGTGTACCCGAAGCGATCGGCGAAGGAGATGCCGCCGCCGAAATCATAATTGAGGTTCGCGCCGGTGACGATGCCCTTCCAGCCGCGGCCCTTGTTGAGGTCGACCGTCTCGGTCGCGCCGCTGCCCGCGCTGCCGGGTGTGATGATCGTGGCGTAGCGCGAATATTTGCTGAGCTGGTTGTAGGTGCCGAGATCGAGCCCCGGCACGGCGGTCGCGAACGGCAGGAACCATTCGCCGTGATCGTCGGTGTAGCGCGCGAACACGTTGATGCTGCCGTTGGTGAACTTGTGGGTGAGATTGGCGGTGATCTGACCGCCCTTTTCGGTGTCGAACCCGGCGCGGCGCACCGTATCGCCGCGCGAGATATAGCCGCCGACCATATAATAAGTATCGGGCGCAAGCTTGCCGCTCAAATAGCCGTCGACGCGCCACGCGCTATAGTCGGTGACCGAGGCGGTCAGGCTGCCGTGCATTTCTTCGCCGCCCTCGCGGAGCCGCAGGTTGGTGGTCAGACCCGGCTGACCGTCCGAAAACAGCGATGCAGGGCCGCCGTTGACGCCCTCGATCCCCATCACCGTATCGTCGATGCGGGTCATGCCGGTCTGATCCATGAACGAGAGGCTGCTGGCGCCATAGACCGGGATGCCGTTGAACTGCATCGTCACGAACGGCGCGTCGCCGGTGCTGGGAATGCCGCGCACGAACACGTTCGAGGTGCCGACGCCGCCCGAGCTTTCCACCCACA
>NZ_MKRR01000115.1:1978-5841 GCF_001897045.1 Sphingomonas sp. 66-10 | reverse complement strand
TCCCGCTGCCCGCCGGGCGGCCGGTGACGACGATATCGGACATTTCGGGGGCGGTATCGGCGGGTTGCGCCGCCGCGGCCGGCTGCGCCGATGTATCCTGCGCCAAGGCCGGATTGGCCAGAGCAACCGACATTGCCAGGCCAGAAACGGCGATGAAAGTGCGATTGCGGGACAACATCATATTCCTCTCCTGCGATCGACGCATGCTCTCAAGCGCGTCTTCGCGACGAACGTTATACCGCCCTGAATTGCATTTCAATAAAATGTTACATCCAGCACCTTCGAATAAAAGTTATATTTATCAGTGGTTTAGATCGGCACATCGATGCGATCGCGTGGCAGTAATGCAACAGTTGGTGCAAAAGAGATCATGAGTGCCCTCCTCCCCATCCGGGCACGGATCCCCACCCTGGTACACAAGCTGGTTGTTGCGCCGGCGCTTTGCCCGCGCTTATCTCTTGCCGGAAGATCACAGACGGCCATGATGGCGGCGATCGCCGCAGCGATTGCAACCGTTTCAATGTTGGGGAGTGAGGATATTGGCGCGTCGCCGCGGCATGGATGTGAATATGGGGGATATCGCCCGGCTGGCGAACGTCTCGAAGCCGACGGTGTCGCGCGTCCTCAACAACAGCCCGCTGGTCAATGACGAGACGCGCGAGCGCGTGCTGCGGGTCGCGCGGGAAAATGGCTATGCGATCAATCGCAATGCGCAAAAGCTCAGGCAGACGCGCAACGATACGATCGCGGTGGTGCTCGATCTCGCCTCGCATCGCGCCGGGCGCGTCGCCGACCCGTTCATCTTCGAATTGCTCGCGGGGGTGTCCGAAGCGCTGTCGGTGCGCAATCAGGATCTGCTGCTTTCCCCGCCAAACCTGTCCGACGCGCAAAGCCATGTCGATCTCATCAGCTCGCGCGTGGCCGACGGGTTCATCTTCCTCGGCCAGGGCGTGCGCGGCCGGATGCTGCGCGACCTTGCCCGCGCCGGCGCGCCGTTCGTGGTGTGGGGCGGGGTCGACCCGGCCGATCCTTATTGCGCCGTCGGCAGCGACAACCACCTCGGCGGGCGGCTCGCGGGGGAGCTGTTCGTCCGGCGCGGCGCGAAACGCTGGCTGTTCGTCGGCAATATCGCGCATAGCGAGATCAACATGCGCTTCGAGGGACTGCGCGAGATCGCCGCAAAACACCGCGAGGTGAGCGTCGAGCATCTCGCGGCGGAGCAAATGGCCTATGCGCCGATCTTCCAAAGCGCGGCGCAGTGGCTGCGTGGCAACCATCAGCCGCCCGACGCGGTGTTCGCCTTTTCGGATACCGCCGCAATGGCGATCATCGCCGCCTTCCGCGAGGCGGGGCTGGAGGCGCCGCGCGATTATTCGTTGTGTGGCTACAACAACATCCCGCCCGCCGCGCATTTCACCCCGGCGATCACGACGATCGAGCAGGAGACACATCTCGCTGGCGCGCTGCTGGTGGAGAAGCTGATGCAGATGCTGGAGGGCGGGAAACCCAAATCGAGCATCTTGCCGACGCGGCTGATCGTCCGTCAGACCTGAGCGGCGAGCAGCGCGAACGGGGACATTCCCGCTTAGCGCGCCAGCCGCAGCACCGACGCCAGCTCGACCGCGGCAGTCGTGGCGAACACCCGGTCCGCCGCGCCCAACACCAGCGGGTCGCCGATCCCGATCGCGGTCATCCCCGCCGCCTTGATCGCAGCGATGCCGGCGGCAGCGTCCTCGAAACCAACGCAGGCTTCGGGTGCGATCCCCAGCGCCTCGGCGCAGGCAAGGAAAATATCCGGCGCAGGCTTCGACCGCGCGATCTTTCCGGCGTCGGCAACGAAATCGAAAGCATCGAGCAGCTGCGCGCGCGCGAGGACCGTCGTTGCATTGCGACTGGCAGAGGCAACCGCCAGCGCCAGCCCCGCATCCCGCGCGGCGCCCAGCAACGCGGTCGCGCCGGGCAGCACTGCGCTGGCGTCCATCGTTTCCAGCGCCTCGAGATAATAGCCGTTCTTGCGCGTGGCGAGTTCGTCCTTTTCGGTCGGCGTCCGCGCCAGCGCACCGAGCGCCAGGATATGCTCGAGCGAGCCCAAGCGATCGACGCCCTTCAGCGCTTCATTGTCCTTTTCGGTGAAATGCACGCCGAGTTCCTCGGCGATCTTTTTCCACGCCACGAAATGCAGCCGGGCGCTGTCGACGAGCACGCCGTCAAGATCGAAGATCGCCGCGCGGAACGCCATCGTCACTTCGCCTCCGCCCCGCCGCATCGCACGACGACATTATCGCCGCCGTCAACCGTGGCGCGCGCCTCCCGGCCCGACACCGCTACCTCGACCCGCGCGCCGCGAAACGTGACGGTGAAAGTGTAGTTCGCGAGCCCCGGAATCTCGACCGGATCGAACGACAATATGTCACCCTCCACCCGCATCCCGGCAAAGCCCATCACGAGTGCGGTCCAGCTCCCCGCCAGCGCCGCCATGTGGAGCCCGTGGTCGGCATTGCCGAACAGGTCGGCGAGGTCGGTCAGGGCCGCGACGCGCCAGTAATGCGCCGCGCGCGCGCCGTCGCCGACCCGCGCGGCGGCGGTAGCGAAGGCGCTGGCCGACAGCGTCGAATCATGCACTGTCGTCGCTTCATAGGTATCGAGCATCCGCCGCCCGGCGTCGCCGAACGCTTCCGGCATCAGCGCCAGCGCGAGCACCGCATCGGCCTGTTTCGACACGCGGTGGCGATAGATGGTCAGCGGGTGGAAATGAAGCAGCAACGGATAGGCGTCGGCCGGTGTCTGCCCGAACGGCCAGGGCTCGAGCGCGAAGAACGCCTCGTCCTGCGCGGGGATCTGCCGCTCGGCGTCGAACGGCAGGAACATCATCTCGGCCGCGCGCGTCATCCGCGCTGCTTCGACCGCGTCGATCAGCCCGGCGGCGACGCCCTCGCGCGCCGCGAAGCGCAAATGCCGCGCCGCCATCATGTTGGTATAGAGGTTATTGTTGACGATCGCCGAATATTCGTCGGGCCCGGTCACGCGATTGATGACGAAGGCGTCGCCGCGCGCCGCGTCATGGTAGCCGATCTGGAGCCAGATGCGTGCGGTCTCGACCAGCAGCGCCGCACCGCCTTCGGCGAGGATCGCGCGATCCCCGGTCGCCGCGAGATAGGTTTCCAGCGCGAAGGCAATATCGGCGTTGATATGATATTGCGCCGATCCCGCCGGAAAATAGGCCGAGCATTCGTGCCCGCCGATGGTGCGCCACGGATAGAGCGCGCCCGCCTGCTGTCCCATCGCGCGCGCATTGTCGCGCGCGGCATCGAGCCCCGAAATCCGCCACATCAGCATCGCCCGAGCGATCTCGGGTCGGGTGAAGGCGAACACCGGCAGCACATAGAGATCCGCGTCCCAAAAGACGTGGCCTTCATAGCCTTCGCCGGTCTGCCCCTTGGCGCCGATCGAGGTCTTGCCGTCGCGCCCCACTGCCATCGCCAGTTCGGCGAGCGCGAAGCGGATCGCGAGCGCGGCGCGGGGATCGGCGGGGACGTCGACGTTGCTAGCGGCCCAGAAATCCGCGAACCAGCCGGTCTGTTCAGCGAGCAGCGCGTCATAGCCATGGCTGCCGGCGTGCCGCATCGCCTCCATCGCTTCATGGCTGGGATCGCCGTCACGCGTCGCGCGATAAACGGAGACAAGGTCGATCTCGGCCGTGCCGTCGACCGACCGCCGACCGATGAGCTGCATCCCCGCCGCGACCGCAAAGCCGCTGCGCGCCAGCCGGTCGATGCGCAGCGCGTGGTTCGGCTCGGCGCGCACCGCTTGTTCGATCCACGGGCTGTCGGCCATCGTCGGCGCGATCCGCGGATCATAGACCG
>NZ_MKRR01000115.1:0-1963 GCF_001897045.1 Sphingomonas sp. 66-10 | reverse complement strand
CTGCCCCGCCGGAAAGCGGACGCGGGTCAGCACCAGCCCCTGACGCGTCATCGGGACGAACTGCTCGACCGTCACTGCCACCTCGTCGATCGCGAGCGTTTCGGTGCGCACGCCACGAGCGAGATCGAGCTCGACCGCCGCCGTCGCGCCGGGCAGCCGCCCCGCGACCATGATCGCGGGGCGCGTCGCATCGGCCACCGCCAGCCGCAAGTCGCTTTCCCGCGCGAAGCCGTGTGCCGCCTCGTGATAGGCGATCGGCACGCGCTCATAGACTCCGTTGAGATAGACCCGCGGGGCGCCGACGGGGTCGCCCGGCCCGCGCGTGCCGACGAAGCCATTGCCGATCGAAAACAGCGCCGCGACATGGCCGGATTGCGCATCCGTTCCCGCCGCCGAGAGGTGCCAGCCGTCGCGCGCGAACCGGAGCGACGAAAAGCTTGCTTCCGGTAATGATCGCCCCACTGCATTGCTCTCCGAGGATGACGATCGCTCGCCCGATTTGCTTATGATATGCATTTCATAATAGGAAGCGGTCAAGACCATAAACCGGATTGCGAGTGAGGTTGGGGGGAGGATGATGAACAAGACCCGGATCACGATCGCGTTGGCGCTTAGCTACGCCATATTCGCGGTGCTGCTGAACAGCGTGGGGACGGTGATCCTCCAGTCGATCGAATCGTTCCGTGTCACCAAGGGGGCGGCGAGCTCGCTCGAGGGGTTCAAGGACCTGTCGATCGCGGCGACCAGCTTCCTTTTGGCGGCGCAATTGCCGCGCTTCGGGTTGCGCCGTGCGCTGATCGTCGCGCTGAGCGGGGTCGGTTTCGCCTGCCTTGCGATGCCGCTCGTGCCCGGCTTCTGGACGACGCGGCTGATGTTCCTCGCGGTCGGCATCGGTTTCGGCGTCGCCAAGGTGTCGGTCTACAGCTTCGTCGGGCTGCTGACGCAGGGTAGCGCGCGGCATGCCTCGCTGCTCAACCTGATCGAGGGCGTGTTCATGCTCGGCGTGCTCAGCGGCTATTGGATCTTCGCCGCCTTCATCGATCCGGTCGCACCAGGGAACCTCCAGTGGCTCGACGTCTATTATGTGCTGGCGGCACTATGTCTCGGGGTGGCAGCGCTGTTCGTCGTGACGCCGTTCGACGAGGGCGCGATCGGCAGGGCTGCCGCGTCGGGCGCGCCCGAGAGACGCTTTGCCGATATGATCCGGCTGGCGTGGCGCCCGCTGACGCTCGCGTTCATTGCGGCGATCTTCTGCTATGTGCTGGTCGAACAGGGCATCGGCTCGTGGTTGCCGACCTTCAACCGCGAATTGCTCGGGCTGTCCGCGCCGATGAGCGTGCAGGCGGCATCGATTTTCGCGGTCAGTCTTGCCGTCGGACGGCTCGGCGCCGGGGTGATCGTTCGCCGCACCGGGTGGTTTCCGCTGGTCTGCGGCTGCCTTGTGATGATGGCAATCCTGATCGTCGCGGTGTTGCCGCTCGCCGAAGCGCATCGCGGCGAGGTGACGTCATGGGCCGGCGCGCCACTCGCTGCCTTCCTCTTTCCGCTGATCGGGCTGGCGATGGCGCCGATCTATCCCGCACTCAATTCGGCGATCCTTTCGGCGATGCCGCCCGAGAAGCAGCCCGCGATGGTCGGGCTGATCGTGGTCTTCTCGGCGTTGGGCGGCACGACCGGCTCGTTCATCGTCGGCCATGTGTTCGCCGCTTTCCACGGCACGCTCGCTTTTTACACATTGCTTGCCCCGATCGCGGCGCTCGCCGTGGCGACAGTGTTGATCCGCCGGCGATCCGTGGCGGCATAACTGATGCTCCGGAGGTTGAAGAAATGCGGCCGACCGAGCGCTGGTGCGGCGACGTTCGGAGCCCCGATCGACACCGTTCTCCTTACGAACGGCTGAGTTGGCCCCCGAAATGACCTGACAGGGTCTCGCTCTTAGATAAGAGTGAGCCATATGACTGAG
>NZ_MKRR01000114.1:0-1153 GCF_001897045.1 Sphingomonas sp. 66-10 | reverse complement strand
AGCCGGTTGATGTCGCCGCCGTAAAAGCCTTCGCCATCCCAGCGATAGCCATCGCGGCCGCTATGCGCCTGATACTCGAACAGGTTGAGCAGCATTTGCCCGAAATTGTTGCCGCCGCTATCCTTCATCATGATGTCGCGCGAGCGCGCCATCTCGCCGCCGGGAAAATCACGATCGGCGAAGTGGTCGCTTGGGGGAGGCGGCGGGGGCGCATTGCCGGCCGGAAGCGCCGTGCCGGTCATTTGCATGCCGGGCATGGCGGGCATTCTCGGCATCGTTGTCTGGCCATGCTGCGAATGGTCCATACCCGGCATCTCCGGCATCGCGGGAGACGCGGGTTGCGGCTGACCGGCCGCATCTCCCTGCGGCGCAGGACTGGCCTGGTGCTGCGAATGGTCCATCGCCGAGGTGGCGTCCGGCGCTGGTGTCTGAGCGCGCGGCCTGGCGGCGGCCTTGTCCTTCTTCTTCTCCTGCGCCGGCGCCACTTCGCCCGGCGGCGCCATGCCGGGCATGCCGTGCATCGAATGATCCTGGGCAAAGGCGGGCGCGGCAGCGAAAAGGGCGATCGCGCTCACCAGCGGCGTGAGGATGCGGGTCATTACGCGTCTCCCTTCGGACGGACGCTCACGACCCGCATCATCCCTGCATGCATGTGGTAGAGGAGATGACAGTGGAAGGCCCAGTCGCCGACCGCGTCGGCGGTGAAGTCCCAGGTCACCTTGCCGCCGGGCTGGACGATCACCGTATGCTTGCGCGGCGCATGATCGCCATGCCCCGTCACCAGCTCGAAAAAATGCCCGTGAATATGGATCGGATGCCCCATCATCGTGTCGTTGATGAGATTGACGCGCACCCGCTCGCCTTCGATGAAGGGGATCGGCTCGTGATGGTCCGACATTTTTTCGCCGTCGAACGACCACATGAACCGCTCCATGTTGCCGGTGAGGTGAATGTCGATGCTGCGGCTCGGCGCGCGCACATCCGGATTGCGCTCGAGCGCCATCAGATCCTTGTAGACAAGCACCTTGTGGCCGACGTCGGCGAGGCCCTGGCCGGGCTCGCCGGTGCGGTCGACGGGCATCGGCGAGATGGTCTGGACGCTCGGATCGCGCTTCACCTGGGGCGCATTCGAGAAATCGCGCATCTTCATCGA
>NZ_MKRR01000113.1:12742-12901 GCF_001897045.1 Sphingomonas sp. 66-10 | reverse complement strand
AACCACCTCGCCAGCTTGTACGCCGGAACTTCAACGGAGGGCGAATCGCGCCGCGATTATCCCATGTTTTAGGCTGCGCTTTTTGCGTCACCAGCGGCGGGAATTGCGGCGACTTCTGCCCGGCGGCTAAGGATTCCCTCAAATCGGTTCTAACTGGCT
>NZ_MKRR01000113.1:12059-12697 GCF_001897045.1 Sphingomonas sp. 66-10 | reverse complement strand
AGTTAGCCGCCGTTCAATGGCCGCGATTAAATCTGCCGGATCGTACCGAGCTGAAGCCAAACCCACTCTGGGTTTTGATCGTCCTCCGCCCAAACGCGAACGCTGAGCCGTCCGCTGAAAACGGGTACATTAAGGTAGCGGAACGTGCTGCTGTCCATCAAGGTGACGATACCGCTCGGGGCATCAATGGTCCCGTCGAATAATGGTGCTCCACCAGCTTCGCAGGCTTCGTCCGAAACCGTGACAAGCGAAGCGCCATCTACGGAGGCCAAGACCCAGAAAGCCAGACAGTCATGAGTTGCGGTGACGAATGACGCGCCAGTGTCTGGCGGGATCGAAACGACAGGCGCGGCATCGGCTAAGAAAAGGATCGGGTGCGCCGTTTCGACCTGCATCTGCAATCTAGCCATGCGCTGCGCTACCCTGCCTCGTTCCTCGGGCCAGTTGTAAGCAGCGCCTTTCAGACTGCGCAAGTATCAGTCGCAACGGCGTAGAATGGGGGGCGCTAGCGGACCTCGATCCGCCACAGCGCGAGATCAGCACGCGTAGCGGCCTAACGGCTTGTCTCGATTTCGAACGCCAATATCGGTTGACGCCGCGACGAATTTGTTCCTATCCTGTTCGCGTTGGTCTCTGGC
>NZ_MKRR01000113.1:4804-11995 GCF_001897045.1 Sphingomonas sp. 66-10 | reverse complement strand
CCGCTGCTGAGTTCAGCGCTCCGTCAGGCGGGTGAGGTTAATCGACAGGACCCCAAAGACGCGTGGCATCTGACCTTATCAAAGCAGTCCGAAACTTAAAAAACTTGGAGCGCGCATGGAGCGTGATCCGGCGAAACGGACGCGCGTCGAAATCCGAGGAAGTTCGACTCGAGTTGGAAGTCTTCGCCGAAGACGCGCCGACCAACTTGCGATCGATCAAATCTCGTCTCGGACACAATTCCTTCAAGTTCGATCTCGCTAAGGGCATCCCCATCCCCAAGCTCGACGACCAAGGAAAAAAGACTGGGAAGTTCAGGCCGGTCGTGCTCGCGTCGGTCGAGAGTCGTATCGTTCAGAGAGCGATTCTCAACGTATTGCTTGAAGTCCCTGCACTGAAGCCATTTATTCGGACATCTTACAGTTTCGGCGGCATCAGGGGTGAACGCGGATCTAAGAAAGACGGTCTCGGTCGCGCCGAATCGGTTTCGGCGGTACCGGCAGCGATCAAGGCGGTCCTCGCCGAGATAGGCGTCGGCGCAAAATTTGTCGCTAGTGCAGATATCAGATCATTCTTTACGCGAATCTCGAAGGAAGCCGTAACGAAGATTATCGCGACTGTAGTCGACGATGACGAGCTCATTGCATTGTTTCGGCAGGCCATCGACGTTGAGTTGTCCAATATGGCACAGCTCAGGGACAAGGCGGTTGATTTCCCTATCGAAGATATCGGCGTTGCTCAGGGCAACTCCCTTTCGCCACTCCTCGGAAACATCATTCTTGCCGACTTTGACCAAGTGATGAACGAAGGTGACTGTCGGTGTATCCGGTATATCGATGATTTTATCATTCTTGCGCCGTCAAAGGCTGCCGCAACTTCGCGCCTACGAAAAGCCGAAGGTTTGCTCAAAGAGCTCGGAATGGAGCTCTCTCCAGAAAAAAGCTCGAAGGGCGGAATATCAATTGATGCTGGGTTTGATTTCCTCGGTATAAATATTTCTCCGGGAGCGGTTCGACCCGGCACGAAGGCTCAAAGCAAGATACTGCGTTCGATACAATCGGCTTTTGAGGAAAGCCTTAAAGCGATGCGCGGTATTCAGCACGGCCAACCTTTCGATCGAGCATGCTCTCTTTCAAACACGTTGAAGAGGGTCGACGGAATGGTCGACGGCTGGGGAAAGCACTACTGGTTCTGCAACGATACGCAGGTTTTCTCAAACCTCGACATCAAAATTAGCGAAAGCATCCGCCGCTATCTCGGTGAATATGCCGCGATCCGCGCAGAGACCCCCGCGACCAGCCACCAGCGAATGCTAGGAGTTTCTGAACTCAGCAGCATCGCCCGCGAGCCCTTCGATTTCCCGGTGACCAGCAAACGGAAGGCAGAGCGCGACAAAAAGTTCGCGGTGAGCCGTTCATCGAGAGAAGCTTTATCTTCTTAGTCGAATTGGCAAATATCACGGCGCTACGGCGGCCCCTCGAGGATCGACACCGCTCGGCCGAGGGCTTCCGGGCACCCTTAGCGTTCGCGCGCTCACGATACGCTGCCGCCCCCAATTATCCAGCTCTCACATCCCGCCGAGGCCGCTGAGCGCCGAAGCAGTACTCGCAGTTAATGTCAGATAGCGATGACGAGCGGGGCAAAATTCCGGTCTCTAGTGAGGCAGTCAATTACCATGGCGAGATAAAAGGGGCGCCAGTCAGCGCCCCTTATGTGATTGTAAGATTGATATAATTTCGTCTGGCGCGAGGCAAAGCCGTCTGGCGTTTCCTCAAAAATTTCGCGGATTTCAGCACAAAATGCGTCTGGCACCCACGGAATTCTCCCGATTTCAACGGCAGACACGAATACCGTCGGAGAAAGAACCGGAATGGGTGCATCACCGTGCCGCCAGACGGTTGGGACCAGATCTTGCGACAGCTTGGCGCTGGGAATCCGGTCTGCTACATTAGGATTGCGCTGCGCAAAGGGCGGCGCCGGGACTGGTAATCCCGCTTGTCAGCTCGCTCGGAAGCCTTCGGTTTCCGGGGTGCCATCGCGTATGTCCAGACCTTCGGGTTAAAGGCGGCGGCGCATGTGACAAGCATGTTACCAGCCCCGGCGGCTCTCGCGCCCAGTGCGCGGGAGTTCGGGAGCATACCGCATCCACCCGTCACTTCCGTCAAACCGCAAGGATGCGGAACGGAGGTGCATATGGCGTCCCTTGCCCCCACCACATCGCGCCGGGCGCTGCTCGGCGCACTCACCGCGGTCACAGCCGGCGCGACCGCGCCGACCTGGCGCACCGCGCTGACGCGCGTTCAGCGCGCCTATGACGACGATCCCATCACATTGACGCGGACTCCCAGTGGCCGCGACCTGAGCCGGGCGCGCTATCGCCGCGCGGAGGAATTCTTTCCCACCGGCTCGCCCCACTCGGGAATGGATCACCGCGACTTCCTCTATCGCGCGGGCATCACCGCCCAGCTCGGCCTCTCATCGCATCTGCTCGATGTGGGTTTCCCCGACGCGTGGTGCGCACGCCATATCGGCCTGCGCGTCGCCAAATCGCTCGCTTACGCCAATGCAACCGGGCTGGGTCACGAATGCCCGGAGATGGCGCGGCTGGCCGATGTCTTGTCGCCCTACAACAAATGGAACGAGCCCCACCTGTTCGGTCCGTCCCCAAGCGACCGAGGCTTCGCCCCCAAGGAAATCGAGACTCTCCTACTCGCGCTGCTGGATCGCGTGCGTCTCGTGACCGGCCACCCCCAACGGCGAGCCCGGATCATAAGGGAGCAGCGTCATGGATGAGGACTACGAGACCAAACTTGCCGCCTACAACGTCGCGCTCGAAGCCCTGCCGACGCTTGCGAGAGCCGTCTTTTTAACAATCCGAGACAGCGGGAGGCCGTACCGAGAAATCGCTGCATCGCTTGGGCTGCAGACAGAGGAAATCAAGGAAATGATGACCTATTCGGTCACCCGCATCGCCCAGACGGTACTCGATAATCGCTCAACCGAAGATAGCCTCATATTTAAGCCCACGACAGATATCCTGATGGCCGAGCGCCGGCTGTTCTCGACCTACAAAGCATACCTGTATCGCAAGGGCACGCTCAGCTTCGAGGATTGGCTACGACAGATCGGGCCAGCCGCAAAACCACGCCTGATGGGGTGGTTGAGATGGTAGCCGCCAGCCTCGCACCTAGCCGATTCAACGCTAGCCTTGTCCATTTCTTCTTTTTCATCGCCCGGCTGCGACGGAAAGGCTGGCGAAGGAAAGGGCTATTCGCGATGGACGACTCGCGCGGGATAATCGCCCAATGCCACGGCCCCGCGACCTACGTGCGCCGACCGCATCCGAGCAGCTTTCGGCGCTGCTCGGCTTTCCCTGCCGCTTGGGCAGGCCGCCCAAGCTTGACCTCTCCGCATGGACGGTCAGCGATAACTGGCCCGACCCCGTGCCCATTACCGAGGCGGAAGTCGCCATATTTGAGCGCTGGTTCCGCGACCTGTTCGATGAGATGCTTGGCCCCGACCAATGACTCGATACTGAGGAGTCCGCCATGACGGTCCCGCTTCGCGCCGCCCTCTATCTGCGCGTCTCGACCGCGCGACAGGCCGAGCATGATGTCTCGATCCCCGATCAGCGGCGACAGGGCGAAGCCTATTGCGAGTCGCGCGGGCTTTCGCTGGTCGAAACCTTCGTGGAGCCGGGCGCGTCCGCCACCAACGACCGCCGCCCCGAGTTCCAGCGGATGATCGAGGCGGGCACGTCAAAGCCTGCCCCGTTCGATGTCGTCGTGGTTCACAGCTTCTCGCGCTTCTTCCGCGATCACTTCGAGCTTGAGTTCTACGTCCGCAAGCTGGCGAAAAACGGGGTGAAGCTCGTCTCGATCACGCAGGAGATGGGCGACGATCCGATGCACGTCATGATGCGGCAGATCATGGCGCTGTTCGATGAATATCAGTCCAAGGAAAACGCCAAGCACGTTATCCGGGCCTTGAAGGAGAATGCCCGGCAAGGGTTCTGGAACGGCTCGTTGCCGCCGATCGGTTATCGGACGATCGCGGCCGAGACGCGCGGTGCCAAGGTCAAGAAGAAGCTGGAAATCGACCCGCTCCATGCCGACACGGTTCGGCTGATCTATCGCCTCGCGCTGGAGGGCGACGGCACCACCGGCCAGATGGGCGTCAAGAACATCGTCTCCTACCTCAATAGCCGTCGTATCTTCACCCGCGACGGCGGCCGGTGGGGCATCGGGCAGGTTCACCGCATCCTGACCCGGCGCACCTACATGGGTGAGCATGAGTTCAACAAACGCACCAAGACCAAGACGCTCAAGCCCGTCGCCGAGATCGTCACGGTTGTGGTCCCGCCGATTATCGACCCCGAGACGTTCGAGGCGGTGCAGGCGCTGCTCAAGGCCCGCAACCCCAAGGTGATGCCATCCCGCGTCATCAGCGGGCCGACCATGCTTACCGGCCTGATCCATTGCGCCAAGTGTGGCGGGGCCATGACCATCCGTACGGGCAAGGGCGGGCGCTCCCGCTATTACGCCTGCTCGACCAAGGCGAGGCAGGGGCCAACCGCCTGCACCGGCATGGCGGTGCCGATGGAGAAGCTGGACGATCTCGTCGTCAAGCACCTTGAGGAGCGGCTGTTACGCCCCGAGCGGTTGGAAACCATCCTCGCCGCCGTTCTCGATCGCCGGCAGGAGCAGGGCGAACGTCGCCGGGAGCATATCGCCGAACTCAACAAGCGCGCTGCCGAATCAGAACTGCGCCTCAAGCGGCTTTACGACGCGATCGAGGCCGGGGTGACTGATATCAATGACCCGGCGCTCAAGGACCGCATCGACGGCCTCAAGGCCGTTCGTGACCAAGCTAAGGCCGATGCTGAGCGGGCACAGGCAATGCTAGACAGTTCGGGTAGCAAGGCCGTCACACCCGCAATGATCGAGCGGTTCGCCGAGACTGCCCGCCAGCGCATCCGGCTTGAAGGCGGTGGATATCGCCGCGACCATTTGCGCGCGCTCGCCCAGCGGGTTGAGGTCGCGGAAGGCGAGGTGCGTATCATTGGATCGAAGACCCGGCTGCTACAAACGCTTCTCGGAAAGCCCGGCGTAAACGCGGTGCCCGTTCAGGGACTTAAGTGGCGGAGAGGGTGGGATTCGAACCCACGGTACCCGTAAAGGCACAACGGTTTTCGAGACCGTCCCAATCGACCACTCTGGCACCTCTCCGCGAGGTCGTCCGCTGGTGGCGCTTGGCGGCGCCGGCGGGGCGATCGAGGGCGGGCCTCTAGCGGCATTGTTTCGACCGCGCAAGCCGCCCATTGCCCCTTCCGCCGGACACACTAGATTAGCCTCATGAGTATCAAGGCCGCCTCGTCCCCTACGCCCCCCGCCGCCATCGCCCCGCCGATCGCCCATGCGCGATTCGCGATCGGCGACGTGGTGCGCCACCGCATGTTCGATTTCCGCGGCGTGGTGTTCGACGTCGATCCGGTCTTCAACAACAGCGACGAATGGTATGAGGCGATCCCGGAGAAGATCCGGCCGCGCAAGGACCAGCCCTTCTACCACCTGCTCGCGGAAAACGCCGAATCGACCTATGTCGCTTATGTCAGCCAGCAGAATCTGGTCCCCGACGACAGCGACGAGCCGATCGACCACCCCGCGATCGCCGGGCTGTTCACCGACTTCGCCGACGGGCGCTACAATCTGCGCCGCGAACACCGGCACTAGGCTCAGCTTTCGTCACCCCGGCCTTGAGCCGGGTCCATCGGGAGGCAAGCGCGGAGCAAGAGGCTCTGGCCGTGGAGCGTGCGGCACAATGGACCCCGGCCCAAGGCCGGGGTGACGGCGGAAGCAGAATCCACCTCACCCGAGATTATCGGATGTCGAGTCCCGTGCGAGATTGCCGGCTCCACAAAAATGCGCTGCCAGCGTATTTTCCAACCCGCCACACCGGTTGACAGAATCACCGCGCTAGCTTAACCGCGCCGCTTCTCCCGACGGGCACGCCCGTTCGGGCAATTGCATTTGGAAAGTGATGAGGGCCATGTTCGCAGTCGTGCGCACGGGCGGCAAGCAATATCGCGTCGCCGCCGGAGACAAGATCGTCGTCGAGAAGATCGAGGGCGATGCCGGATCGACGGTCACGCTCGGCGACGTGCTGCTCGCAGGCGAAGGCGCCGAGCTGAAGCCGACCAGCGGCCTCACCGTCGCCGCGGAGATCGTGGCGCAGGCGAAGGGCGAGAAGGTCATCGTCTTCAAGAAGCGTCGCCGTCACAATTATCGTCGCCGCAACGGCCATCGTCAGCAGCACACGATCCTCAAGATCGTCTCGATCGGCGCCGCCGAGAAGAAGGCTGCGAAGAAGGCCGCCGCGAAGCCCGAGGGCGATGCCGCCCAGGCCGCCGAAGCGTAAGGAGTAGATCGCAATGGCACATAAGAAGGCAGGCGGTTCGTCGCGTAACGGTCGTGATTCGGCCGGTCGTCGCCTCGGCGTGAAGAAGTTCGGCGGGCAGGAAGCCGTCGCCGGCAACATCCTCGTGCGCCAGCGCGGGACCAAATTCTATCCGGGCCGCAACGTGGGCATGGGCAAGGACCATACCCTGTTCGCGCTCGTCGATGGCCGCGTCGTATTCCACGACGGCAAGCTTGGCCGCAAATTCTGCTCGGTCGAGATTATGGCGCAAGCGGCCGAATAACATCGGGTAACCAGCCGGGTTGCCCACCAGGGCGACCCGGGTTCCGCGCATCGGAACCAGCCAGACAAGGGAGACGGGTCCGCCCCGGCTCCCTTTTTTCGTGCTCCCATTCAACCACTTGTGTCGTTTTCCCGTCATCAACACGGGCTAGCGGCGCGAACAGGTGAGGAGAGCGACGATGTTCGCGCGGACGAGTAGATTGACGTTACGGCCGTGGTGGCCGGAGGATGCCGCGACGCTGACGGCGACGATCGCGCATGAGGCGGTCGCCAAGAAGCTGGCGCGGATGCCGTGGCCCTATGCGCTCGACGATGCGGAAGCATTCCTGTCGCTGCCGCGTGGCGCGACCGAGCCGCGCTTCGCGATCCTCGCGCATGACGGCGATTACCCGCGGCTGATCGGCAGTATCGGGCTGCATCGCGGCGAGCAGGTGCACGAACTGGGCTATTGGCTGACGCCGAACGCCTGGGGCCGCGGCTATGCCACCGAGGCG
>NZ_MKRR01000113.1:234-4783 GCF_001897045.1 Sphingomonas sp. 66-10 | reverse complement strand
ACCAAGCTGGGCTTCCGCGAGGTGCGCCGCGAGCCGCATTATTCGGTCGCGCATCGCGGCAATGTCGATTGCGCGGTGCTGGCGCTCGATCTCGACGACAATGGTGCGGACATGAGGTCGCTGCCGATCGCGGCCTGAACCCGTGTCCCCGCCTGCGCGGGGACACGAAGACCCCGGCGACTCCGCCACCCTCGTTAAACCGCTCCCCCGCCCCGCGGGACCAACTCCACGATTGTATTTCCCCTGCAAAGCGCCGAGAGCCGTCATATGTCCGTCACCCCCCTCCCCGCGCGCAAGCGGCTGAGCCCCGAGGAATCGCGCGAGGCCGCGCTCGAAGCGGCGCGCGATCTGCTCGTCGAGGTCGGCCCGCAGGCGGTGACGCTCAAGGCGGTCGCGGCGCGGATCGGGCGGACCCACGCCAATCTGCTCCACCATTTCGGCTCGGCGGACGGGTTGCGCCAGGCGCTGATCGTCAGGATGGCCGACTTCATCAGCGGCACGATCCGCGAGGCGGTATTGCGCCAGCGCGATACCGATCAGGAGCCGGCCGAGATCGTCGGGCTCGCCTTCGACGCGTTCGACACCGGCGGTGCCGGCGCGCTGGCGAGCTGGATGATCCTGACCGGCAACGAGGACGCGCTCGACCCGATCTTTCAGGCGATCCACGATCTGGTCGACGAGCTTGCCGCCGATCATTCCAAGGACGAGCGCCCGATCGCCGACGAAACCCTGCAACTGGTGCTGATGGCGCTGGGCGACGCGCTGTTCGGCGCGCCGCTTACCCGCGCGCTCGGCCTTCCCCGCGATCGCGCGCGCCACCTTGCGCGCGAGATGCTGCTTCACGACCGGATCAACTGACGTGCATTTTCTCGACCAGGCCAAGATTTTCGTCCGCTCGGGCGCCGGCGGCCCCGGCGCGGTGAGCTTCCGCCGCGAAAAGTTCATCGAATATGGCGGGCCCGACGGCGGCAACGGCGGCAAGGGCGGCGACATCGTGTTCGAGGCGGTCGCCGGGCTCAATACGCTGATCGATTTCCGCTACACCCAGCATTTCCGCGCGCCGCGCGGGCAAGGCGGTTCGGGCTCGAACCGCACCGGCGCGGGCGGCGAGGATCTGGTGATCAAGGTGCCGGTCGGCACGCAGATCCTCGCGGACGACGAGGAGCGGACGCTGCTGCTCGATATGGTCGAGGTCGGCCAGCGCGAGATGTTCCTGCGCGGCGGCGACGGCGGGCGCGGCAACGCCAGCTACAAGACCTCGACCAACCGCGCGCCGCGCCAGCACGGCACCGGCTGGCCCTCGTCCGAGGCGTGGGTGTGGCTGCGGCTCAAGCTGCTCGCCGATGCCGGGCTGGTCGGGCTGCCCAATGCGGGCAAATCGACCTTCATCAACGCGGTGACCAACGCGCAGGCCAAGGTCGGCGCCTATGCCTTCACCACCACCCGGCCGCAGCTCGGCGTGGTGCGGCACAAGCAGCGCGAATTCGTCATCGCCGACATTCCGGGGCTGATCGAGGGCGCGGCCGAGGGCGCGGGGATCGGCGATCGCTTCCTCGGGCATATCGAGCGCTGCCGCGTGCTGCTCCACCTGGTCGATGCCAACGATCCCGACGTGGCGAACAGCTATCGCATCGTGCGCGACGAGCTCGAAGCCTATGGCGCGGGGCTCGACGAAAAGCCGGTGGTGGTGGCGCTCAACAAGATCGACACGCTCGACGACGAACTGATCGCCGCGCTCTCCGGCGAGCTGGAGGAAGCGAGCGGCGCGCCGGTGATCCCGATCTCGGGCGCGAGCGGGATCGGCGTCGACTGGGCGCTCGACCGGCTGATCGAGGCGATCGGGCCGGAACACGGCAAGGTCAGCGAGGACGACGAGGGCGAGGATACGCTCGACTGGTCGCCCGTTTAAGGACACCGGGGTGAAAAACTTCCGTTCGCCCTGAGCTTGTCGAAGGGCTGCACTTCCTCTTCCGAAGAAAAGTGCAGGGCTTCGACAGGCTCAGCCCGAACGGGGAGAGGTATCCCCCTTTTGCGCAACGCGCTCAATGCCGCCGGTGCGGCACCTGCACCAGCGGCCCCTTGGCGGCCTTGAACAACTCCCCGAGGAACGCCAGCCGCTGGCGCGACAGTTCCGGATCGGTCGCCTTGGGCCAGGCGCTGAGGATCACCACCACCGTCTTGCTCGCGCGATCGATCGTGATGCTCTGCCCGAACACCCCGACCGCGCCGAATCGGCCCTCGGGATAGGTCCACCATTGATAGCCATAGCCGAACCCCGGCCCGCGCCCGGTATCGGCGTGGGGCTTGCTCGCCTCGGCGAACCATTCGGGGGCGACGATGCCGTGCCCCTCCTCCATCGCCAATTGCCCCATCCGCGCATAATCGCGCAGCGAGACCGAGATGCAGCAGCCGCCGATCTCATGCCCCGCCGGGTCGGTCATCCAGAAGGCGTCGCTGCTCATGCCGTAGCGCTGCCACACCTTCTCGGTGAGATAATTGGCGAGCGGCTGCTTGATCGCATTGCCGACCAGCACCCCGATCAGATTGGTCTCGCCGGTCTTATAGACCCATTTGCTCCCCGGCGCGGCCTCGCGCGGCAGGGTGCGCATATAAGCGACGGTCGGATCCACCCCGGCCGGCGCCGGGGTCGAGAACATCCGCACCACATCGGATTTGGGATCGGTATAATCCTCGTTCCACTTGACCCCGGAGGTCATCGTGAGGAGTTGCGCGATCGTCACCCCGTCATAGGCGCTGCCCGCGAGATCGGGGATGTAGCGCGTCACCGGCTCGTCGACCGATTTGATATAGCCGTCGCGGATCGCCGCGCCGACCAAAGTCGAGGTGAAGGATTTGGCGACGGAGAAGCTCGTCCAGCGCCCGTCGCGGTCGAGCCCGCGCGCATAGCGCTCGAGCCGCACCGCGCCCTGCTGGAGCACGATCAGCCCCGCGACATTCTGCGCCTTGATGAAGGCATCGACCGTCGCCGCCGCGATCGGCAACGGCGGCCCCGGCGGCAGCGCGAGCGGCTTCTTCGCCGCGTGCACGACATGGCCGGGGAAGAGTTTTTCCATGTGCGGGAAATTCTGGTCGCGCTGCTCCTGGTTCCAGAACAGCACCTCCGCCGCGGCGCGCTCGACATGCGCGCGATTTTCCGCGGTGAGCGGGACGCCGCCCTCGACTGCCTGCTGCGGCTGATGCTGCTGCGGCGCCGGCAGCGATTGCGCGCCAACAGCACCCGGCGCCGCGCCCGCCAGCAACGTCGCCGCGATCAGACCGGTCCAGCGCATCCCTTTTCCCCCTTCACCAATGTCACTTGTGCGACATCGATTCCGCCCCCGCGGAATCCTCCCTCGCAATACATCAGATAATAGCGCCACAAGTCGACGAAATTCTGGTCAAACCGCGCGGGCAGCCGCGCTTCCGCCACCGCGGCGTCGAAGCGCACGCGCCATTGCCGCAGCGTTTCGGCATAATCGGCGCCGAAGCCGGTGCGATCGCGCCAGTCCAGCCCCTGCGCCTCGGCCAGCGCACGGAACCGGCTTTCGGAGATCAGCAGCCCGCCGGGGAAGATATAGCGCTGGATGAAATCGGTGTTGCGCGCATAGGCATCCCACACATCGTCGGCGATCGCGATCAGCTGGATCGCGGCACGGCCGCCCGGTCTCAGCGCGCGGGCGATCGCGGCGAGATAATCGGGCCAATATTCCTGCCCCACCGCCTCGACCATCTCGATGCTCGCGACGGCATCGTAAGTGCCCGTGACGTCGCGATAATCGACCAGCGACACCTCGACCGGCAAGCCCGCGGTGCGCTGTTCGACCACCGCCTTCTGCTCGGCCGACAGCGTGATCGCGTGGACGCTCGCCCCAGCTTGCGCCGCCGTCAGCGCGAAGCTGCCCCAGCCGCAGCCGATCTCGAGCACGCGATCGCCAGCGCCGGCACCGGTGCGCGCGAGGATCGCGGCGAGCTTGCGGCGCTGCGCCTGCTCCAGCGTGTCGCCGGGGGCGAAGATCGCGCTCGAATAGGTCAGGGTCGGGTCGAGCCATTCGGCGTAGAAATCGTTGCCGAGGTCGTAATGCGCGGTGATGTTGCGCTTCGCGCCGCGGCGATCGTTGCGGCGCGCGGCGTGGAACAGCCGCGCTGCGATCCGGGCGAGCCCCTTGGCGCGCCCGACATCGCCCAAGGTGGCGCGGTTGCGCATGAACAGATCGAAGATCGGCACCGGATCGGGGCTCGACCAGTCGCCCGCCGCCCAGCCCTCATACCAGCCGATCGATCCGGCGAATGCGAGCCGCCGCAGCGCGCGCCAGCGGTGGATCGCGACGGTCGCCACCGGCGCCCCGCCGCGCCCACCGAGCAACCGCCGCGTCCCGTCCGGCAACACGGTGTCGATCGCGCCGACCGCGAGCCCGGCGTCGATCCGATCGAGGATGCGATGATACAAAGGCGCGACGATGCGCGCGATGCGGCCGCCCTCGCGCGGCACTCCGCTCACTCCCAAGCCCTTGTCCACGCTCGCGCCTTTGCACCGGCTGAGGCGTCAGCG
>NZ_MKRR01000113.1:0-161 GCF_001897045.1 Sphingomonas sp. 66-10 | reverse complement strand
GCTGGGGATGGGCGGCTATAGGGGTTACCGACGCGCTTCCTCGCAGGCCAACCGACCCCCGCCCCCTTGTATGTTGAAGGTTGCCCGATCTGATTGGAGGATGGGGTGATCGCCGGGGGTGGCCACCCCCGGCGATGCCGGGGGTGGCCACCCCCGGCGAT
>NZ_MKRR01000112.1:8651-11452 GCF_001897045.1 Sphingomonas sp. 66-10 | reverse complement strand
CGCCTAGTCGTATGCTCAGTCATATGGCTCACTCTTATCTAAGAGCGAGACCCTGTCAGGTCATTTCGGGGGCCAACTCAAGATCGTTCCCGTTTCGATCAAGGCACCTGGCCCGAACCCTCTCCCTCCGGGTGCCACCGGGGGAGGGACAGGGTCAAAAGACAGGAGGCGGCCGCGACATGCAAGGAAGCGAGATGAAGGATGCTCGCAGAGCGCTAGGTTTGACGCAGGACAAATTTGCCGAGGCCCTTGGGATGAGCCGTAAGGCGATCAACCAAATGGAGGTCGGCAAGGCCTCGATCGACCTGCGGACCGATCTTGCCACGCGCTATCTTCTCACGGTGGCGGGCAAGCGCGTTGATGCGGTCCTCGGTGAACCCGTCCGCAATCTGATCGATTACGTCTGAAAAACTATTCCTCGGGCTTCGCTCCGTTGGGCTTGGCCAGCATGCGCTAAACAGATGCTCCGGTTGCGCTGAAGATGCCTGGATTCATCCCGTCACTGATGCGAACGGCGAAAAACCGCCGGCCCTGGGGCCGGCGGCTTCGTAGTTCGAGCGAACTTCAGAACCGTCAGGCGGTGTAGGCGACGCTCACGCGGCGGCGACGCATCGCTGCGCCGACCGCGCCGAAGCCCAGGATCATCAGCGCCCAGGTCGCCGGCTCCGGCACGCCGCCACGGGCGAGGTTGTCGAACTCAAACGAGTTCTGGCCCGAGGTGAAAGTCGCGCCAACGATCGCGGGACCGCCGTGCGTATTGTAAGTCACTACACCATTGGTGAACCCGCTGATCTGGTTCCCGCTCGGGAACGACAGGTCATTGATAATCTGACCGCCAGCGTAAGTGATCGAGGTGCTGTCCGCGAAATGCAGCGTCAGCGAGTTGTAGGTGTCAAGCGAGCCGAGCACGAACGAGAAAAGCGACGTCGCCGCGAAGTTCGTCGTCCAGGACCCTCCCCCAAGGACCGATCCAAAATTGCCGGTGCTGCCATAGGCCGGACGAGCGCCCATCGAGCTCGACGCGTTGAGCGCATAAGCGTTCGTGCCGCCGGGGAGCAGCGAGCCCGCCGCGTAGCTGTCGAAATTCTCGAAAACGGTCGTGCCCGATGCGGTCGTGCCCGAGCCGCCAGCAAACGAGACGGTCGGTGCCGCAGAAGCGCTAACCGATGCAACCGTTAGTGCAACCGCTCCCAGGATCGCCAAATTCTTCATTGCCAGCCCTCAATACCAAAAACCACGATCGCCGCATTCCGAACTTCGATAATCAGCGATTCGAATGTCGTCCGATAGAGAGGTCGCACGGGGGGTGACAGCGCGTTTACCATCCGATTTTCCCAAAATGGGACAAATCGGGCTCCTCTGGGCCGCGCAGGAAAGGGATTGCGCCACGGCCCGACCAACCTCGCTCCAACGTAAGCTGCCGCTATGCCGGCCCTCGGGCAATCTTCGTGGCAAGCCGCCGGCGGGCATAGCCAAAGGACTGAGGGAAACCGCCCCTCAAACCCCGACGGTTCGAAATACCCCGCTGGTATAAGTTTTCGAGGCGCTCAACGCGCGGGGGATCCGCGCTATGTTGCATTGGGCGCCGAGCTGAACCGCGACGACAGCCGGCTCCACCTCATCGATGAGCGATCGGCTCGCGTTACCTGCGCGACTTCGATCGCAATGGCCACGTCCTCGTGTGACTCGAGCGGGACCGCGGACAGGCACATTCATGCCTGCCCGTGCCCCAGGGTTCGTCACGGGAGGGGGACGAACCCTGGCTCGCTCGCCCGTTCGTCAGGCCGCGACGTGCAGCGCGACGCTTGCGTCGATGCCTTCGCGGGTCATCTTCGAATAGGGGCAGGTCTGATGGGCCTGCTCGATCAGCGAGTCGGCCTCCTCCTCTTCCATGCCCGGAATGCTGACATTGAGGCGCGCGCTAAGGAAATAGCCCTCCTCCTCATCGAGGTGAAGTTCGACCTCGGCGTCGATCGCGGTCTCGGCGGGAAGCTCGATCCCGGCTTTCTTCGCGACATGGGCCAGGGCTGACTCGAAACAGGCGGCCCAGCCCGCCGCGAACAGCTGCTCGGGATTGGTCCCCGGGCGACTCGTGCCGGGCGGCGAAAGCTTGACGTCGAGCTGGCCATCGGAGCTTTTCGCGGCGCCTTCGCGCCCGCCGACGGTGTGAACATGCGCGGTATAGAGGGTCTTCGCACTCATGATCGGTCTCCTGGTCAAATTGCGGGGATCTTGGGTGTCCGATCAGGCTGCGCCCTCTTGGCTGCAAGCGTGTGACAAATGCGGTAATCTGCTTGCCGCAGCTCCGCTGCAGCCGCATGACACGGCGACTGGCCGGGCTGTACCGGTGCCGCAGTGCCATCGCAGGTTCGCGAAATTTAGTGGTTGATGGCGGCGGCGATCGCAAAGGCCCGGGGCGACTGTCGGTCCGCGTCGCTTGACGTGAGCAGTACGGAAAAGGGGAGGGACGGCAACAATCGGTGCCGCCCCCGGTCCGCAATTATCCGTTCAACTTGTCCTTCACGGCCTTGCCGGGCGCGAAGGTGAGCTTCCGCGCAGCCGCGATCTTGATGGTTGCGCCCGTCGAGGGATTGCGCCCCTCGCGAGCCGGCGTGGCCTTCAGCTTGAACTTTCCGAAGCCGTTGATCGAAATCTCCTGGCCGTTTGCCGCGGCGTCCACGATAGCGGTGAAAACAGCGTCGACCGCCTTGCGCCCGTCGGCCTTGGTCGTGCCGAGCTCAGCGGCAAGCTTCTCGGCGAGGTCGTTGTTGTTCATGTCGTGAAATCCCTTTCGAGGCGAA
>NZ_MKRR01000112.1:4034-8637 GCF_001897045.1 Sphingomonas sp. 66-10 | reverse complement strand
CATGGAGAGGGCGGCGCGCTCCTGTCCGGACCCGGCGGCCCCGGATGGACCGGGCGACGTTGGCTTCATTTGAGGTTCGATCATTCGCGACGTCGGCGCGCAGAAGCTCGCAGCTCAGATGGTTTTGCCGGTCGTCGCGAGCCTCGCGGCATAGAGATCGGCAAACTGGCGATGGACGCGCGCGACGCGCGGGTCGGCGGCGCTGAGTGCCATTTCTGCCGATTTGCGCTGTCGTGCCGCCAGATAGTCGCGTTCGGCAAGCTGCTCCATCACCGTGTTCCCCCTTTTAAGCGGCAGCAATACATCTGCTGACCATCGACGCCGCGCATGTGCCTCATCGGCGTCAATGCGGATAATTGTAGGGGGCGAGGGTCTCCCGGCCAGCGCGAATTCTTACAGGGTTCCTCGCTTTGGCGCGCCAATCTGTCGTTCCAAGGCGTTTTTGCCATGATCAGCTAATCCAACGCAGGTCGCGATAGAGCAGGAATAGTTAGCCCCCTCGTCGCGCGGCGCCGATCAGTGCCGGCCGCGCCGCAGATCCGGGCGTCGACCGCGGTCGGCGGGCCGCAAGGTCGATCGAGATCGAAGTCTGCTGGTCAATTCGCCGATGCCATGCTCCTCGCCGAACATCACGTGCGCTCGGCATCTTCGATGCAATCCTTGGGGCCAATACGGGCGGCTCAACGAATGTGGACCAATGTCCGGAGCGAACGCATGCACAAATTGCCGACCGACCGGCGAGGCTTGGAGATCATCTGATCGCCGGCCAATCGAGGAGCGTCGCGCATTACCGCCTTTGTGGGGAAAGCGAAGCTTGGGCGGTCCGGCGCCGGTGGACGCGGGTCGCTCAGCCAAGACCCCGACGGCGCGCCCCACGATAGCGTATCGCACTACCGATCGCGCCGAAGCCGAAGATCATCATCGCCCAGGTCGCCGGTTCGGGGACGCCGGCGGCGGCGGGTGGCGTAAAACCGCCGTTATAGGTGTTGAGGTGGATCTCGCCGCTCTGGATCAGGCTGCCAAACACCGCCGATCCCTCGATATAGTTGCCGATCGTCCCCGCCGCTTTCGGTGCCAGCACCGACCCCTTCCAGGCAGTCGAAAGGTTCAGCGCTGTCGCGTCGGCAAAGTTCCAGATCACCTTTTCGCCGAGATATTGCGAGTTGCCGAGGAAATTATCGTTGAGCGTGATTGCCGTGCCGCTCACATTGACGATGACGGTGCTGGCGCCGTTGAGGTTAAAATTAACCTCGCCGAATGTGCCGAGATCCGCCGCGGTAAGCGAATATACCGTCACGCCATTGGCACCTGGTGCGGCATTGAAGGTCGCGCGATTGCCGGCGATCGACACCAGTGCGTTGGACGCCAGACCGGCATATGCCGCTGACAAATCGTACATACTGCTGGTCAGTGCGTTTTTCTGGTCGGTGAGCCCCGCAGTGAATCCCGGCGTTGCAGCCTGATTGGTGAGAATCACATTATTGTTCTGGTTGGTGTTCTGGATCGTGCCGCCAACTTTAACCGTTTGCGCCGGGCCGTTGAGGTTGAACCCGCTCGTCACATTGCCGCCGACGACCGCCCCGGCACCATTGTTCAAATTCTTGGTCCCGCCGGTGACATTGCCTACCACGGTCAACCCCGACCAGCCGTTGCTCGACGCCGCTGGAGTCCGGATCTGATAGTTGGACGAATTGCCCGACAGGTTGCCGCCGACGAACGTTCGCCCTTCGACTTCAGAGCTGGAGACGAGATCGCCAAGTACGATCAGGTTCCATTCCTTGAGCGCATCGACACCGGTTACCACGGTGGCGGCATGCGCCGGAAGCGGGCAGAGGACGAGGCTGGAAAGCGCGGCGAATCGGAGCATTCTGATCATGCCGGCCCCATGGATTAATCCGCGATCGTCGTCATTGCTCGATCGCGGTGTGATGTACCAGAATGAAACAGATCGCGTTCGCAGCGCGGCTGCGTGAAGCGACGCGGGAGCGCGCGGGAGACGCCGTGGACCGGCGCGTAAGCGGAGCCCTCGCCTTTTCCACACAAGTAATTGATATTTCTCAAGATCTGCCGGTACTGCGGGGGGCGCCAGTCAAATCACCCATGCGGCGGCACACCGATACGGATTTCGGCCGGCTCTGACAAACTGACCGGCACGCGCAAACTGTCATGGACGGCTATCGCAAACGATTCGGGATCTTCGGCTCGGAACACGCCATGGAAGCGCTCACCAGCCACGGCGGGGTCGACAATCACCAATTGCCGTTCGTTGTAGCGATTGAACTCCGCCACGGCCTGCGCAAGCGTTTCGCCTTCCAGATCAATCCGTTGCTCGCGCCAGGCCAGGCGCCGGTCCACGTCCACCGTTCCGGCATCGGCGATCCTCCCGCTATCGGCGAGGAACGCTCCCTGGCCTGCCGACAGCGTAATCCGCTCCTTGGGCTGAAGCTCGCTCCAGATCTCGACGCGCCCCTCGCTGACCTCAATACGCGATCCCTCGTCAAGGCGCCGAACGGAGAATGCAGTTCCTACCGCGCGAACGCGCACGGGCCCTGCTTCAACGACAAATGGCTTGCTGCGATCATGAGCAACCTTGAACCAGGCTTCGCCGGTATCGAGCCGTACCGTCCGACTCGTGGCGGCAAGTGTTACATTGATCCGGCTCTGGGTGTTCATCACCGCCATCGAGCCGTCGGCAAGGGGAATCGAGCGAACCTCGCCGCGAATCGTCGCGTACGATCGTGTTCTTTCTTCCAGCACCCATATGCCCGACACAGCCAAACCGGCCGCCGCCGCTATACCGAGGGCGCGGCGGCGCGTGATCGCGTGACTGGTCCTTTCCGGTACCCGAGCGGGAGTCGCTTCGTCGAACCCCGACTTTTCTGACAATATTGTCTCGGCAAGACGGGAGACGCCCTGCATCTGCAGCAGGGCGCCACGGCGGCGGCGATCGCCCGCAAGCCATTCCTCAAGCTCGGCAAGCGTCTGCGCATCCGGATCCTCGCCCAGCCGGATTGCCCAGCGAGCCGCATCGCGCTCTATTTGTGCCGGTGATTCCCGTGTCATGGACGCCGCGCCCGCTTGCGCTCGCGCAACGAGGTATAATGTTCGGCGATCTGTTCGCCCTGCTGCCTCAACGCCTCGATGATCAGCCGCAATCCGCGCGCACCTTCATTCTCCACGATCGTCTCCGTGACGCCCAATCGCCGGGCGATATCCTTTTGCGAGAGCCCCTCGATCTTGCGCAGCTCGAAGATGAGGCGACAGCGTTCGGGCAAGTCCGCAATCGCCTTGCGCACGCGATGATATTCGCGACGCCCGTCGGCGATCCGCTCGGGTGTTGGGGCCTCATCCATGCCCGCGATCACGCCGATCTCGGATACCGTTTCGATATTCACGACCCGGTTGTGACGAAGCTGACTGATCAGCAGATTGCGCACAATGCGGAAGAAAAAAGCCGCGGGGCGCTCGATATGATCGAAGCTGGGCAACTCGGTGATATGACAATAAGCCTCCTGGATCAGATCATCGCGATCATCGGGTGCAACCATCGCCCGCGCCAGCCACGCGCGTATCGTCGCCTCGTGCGGCGTGATTTCAGTGGCGACCCACTCGATCAGCCTCTGTCTGTCGTTCGGTCCCACGCTCGTCGGTTCACCCTCTATGACCGGCCTTCATAGATCGCCTCATCGACAAAGACGCCCGGCGCGCCATTTTCCGTTTATCGGATTAGGCACGATTTACGGAAATCTCTCCGCCGCGCGTCGATAACTTTCGAGCACGCACGCAGCTCAAGAAGCCTACCATAAGCGTGCGGGAGGATCATATGTGCTTTGACACGCGGGCGCGTCGCGCCTTCCTCGCATCAGCATCGGTAGTAGCGGTCGTCAGCACCGCTCCTGCGGCCGCGCAAGTAAAGTCGTTCAATCTGGAGGCACAGCCGGCCGGCGCGGGCGTTGCCGCCTTTGCACGTCAGGCCAATGTCCAGGTCCTTATTTCCGACCGCGACGCAAAGGGGCGGCGCACCAATGCGCTTAAGGGGACGATGAGCGTCGAGGTGGGCCTCGTCCGCCTGCTGGCGGGCTCAGGCCTCCATTTTCGAAGGAATGACACCGGCACGTTTGTCGTGACGGCGGAAGATTCGCGCTCGACATCGGGCACCGCGGCGGCAGGCGGGGCGATCGCGCAGCAGGCTCCTGTCCCAGGATCGCAAATGCCGGATTCCGGGCAGGACGTCATCGTCACCGCCCAGAAGGTTCGCGAAAAGGTACAGGACGTTCCGATTGCGATTTCGGTGTTCACCGCAAAAGTGCTGAACGACCAGAAAATCGAAGGCGGCTCCGAGCTGTTGCGCGGGACCCCCAATGTGAGCTTCTCCAAGACCAATTTCGCAAGCTATAATTTTCAGATCCGCGGCATCGGCACGCAGGCGCTGTCGGTGACGACCGATCCGGCCGTCGCGGTCAGCTTCAATTCGATGCCGTTGGTAAGGAACCGCCTGTTCGAGCAGGAGTATTTCGACGTCGATCGCGTCGAGGTGCTGCGCGGGCCGCAAGGTACGCTCTATGGCCGCAATGCGACGGCGGGGGTCATCAACATGATCCCG
>NZ_MKRR01000112.1:0-3937 GCF_001897045.1 Sphingomonas sp. 66-10 | reverse complement strand
TGTAACCAACCGCGCGGTCAATGGCCGCGACCTGTGGAGCGCGCGCGGGTCGATCGTGTGGAAACCGGACAATCGCTTTACCGCCAGCCTCGTCTGGGAACATTTCAACGAAGACGACAGCCGGTCGCGCACCGGCAAGCAATTATGCCACAACGACCCGTCCCCGACCGCGGTTGGCGATACCCCGATCAGCGCACAGGACCGCGGCTTTTTCAGCCAGGGTTGCAGGCCGGGCTCGCTTTATGACGATGGCGCCTTTGGCGTTCCCAACGGCGCCAGCCTTCCCAACGTCGTCGCCGCCACGATCGGGCAAAGCATCGTTGGCTATTTGGCCGATAAGGACGGCAATCTTTTGAATGTCGTCCCTGCGATCGCCTTCGGCAGCGACCCCTTCTCGAACGTCATCCAGTCTCGGAATCTGCGCGAGATCGCGACAACCTACGACCCCCGGTTTCGTGCGAAGAATGACGTCGTGCAATTCAACGCGGAGCTGAGTATCAGCGACAGCCTGAAGCTTGTCTCACAAACCGGATGGTCGAGGGATAACTATTTTTCCACCCAGGATTATAATCGCTTCGTGTCCAGGCCGGTCTTCTTTGACACGTCCCAAACCACGGTTGGAGATGCCATCTTCGTCCCGACCCAGAACATCCTGCCCGGGGGCGCCTTCTGCGATCCCCAGCTGGGCTGTTCGAAGGGCGTTCTCGCGGTCGATATCAATCGATCGAAAAGCCGGCAAATATCCCAGGAATTCCGCCTGCAGTCGCAAAATTCCGGGCCGATCAATTTCAATCTCGGCGTGAACTATCTCGATTTCAAGATCGACGAAGATTATTATGTATTCAACAATACGTTCACGCTCGTTGGAGAGATGTTGTACAATAATGTCTATAATGGCGATCATTATGAGATCGTGAACTGTCCTCGGGGTCTAACCGCCGTGCCGGGCGATGCTCTTGCGACCTGTCTCTATGTCGACCCCAACCCGCTGGGCTCGATCAACGGGGAAGGGCATAATTATTTCCGCAGTCGCAACGTCGCGCGGACCCGGTCCTGGGCCGGATTCGGTGAAATCTATTGGAAAGCGACCGATGCGCTCAAGATCACCGCCGGTTTGCGCTACACCCGCGACATCAAGGTGACGACCCCATATCCGAGCCAGCTCTTGCTGACTCCCGGCCTGTTTGGCGGCGGTTACGTCAACAGTGGTTATCCCGCTCAGCCCGATATCAGGCAGAGATGGGGGGCAGTGACCGGCAGGTTCGTCGTCGACTGGAAGCCGCATATCTCCTTCACCAACGAAACCCTGCTCTACGCCTCCTATGCTCGGGGCTATAAGGCCGGCGGCACCAATTCGCCCAGCATAGGGTCCGATCCCCAATATCTCGGCCATTTCGACGTCGATCCGCGGTTCAGGCCGGAATATGTCAATGCGTTCGAGATCGGGACGAAGAACACCTTCGCTGGCGGCAGGCTGACGCTCAACGCGACCGCATTCTTCTACGATTATAAGGACTATCAGGTATCGCAGATCGTCGATCGGGCGACCAAGAATGAGAATTTCAACGCGATCAGCTACGGGCTCGAGCTGGAGTCGATATGGCGCCCTACGCCACGCTGGCGTTTCAACGCCAATCTCGGACTGCTCAAAACGCGGATCGGTAATGGAATGAAATCGATCGACGTCATGAACCGCCTGCAGGGGCATGACGATTGGGTGATGGTGAAACCGTGGCTGCAACAGGCGTCGAACTGCATCGCGCCAAAGGCGAAGGTGCAAGAGCTGCTCAATATGCTCGCGGATTTCAACGCGGGCCTGCCTCCGAGCGTCGATGCTGTAATCACCGGGTTCTGCGCGTTCAGCGGCGTGCAGTTCGGCGGCCCTGCGCTCTACGGCATCGATTATGACCCGCTGACTTATGCCGATGTCGGCCAGAACCAGGGGCGCGGCTTCTATGCCGATCTTTCGGGTAAAGAGCTGCCAAACGCGCCGCATTGGACCTTCAACATCGGCGGCCAATATACCCTTCCGCTTGCGAGCTGGAACCTGACGCTCCGAGGGGACTATTATGCACAAGGAGCAAGCTGGGCGCGCGTCTATAACGCGGTCAACGATCGGTTGCGCGGCTGGGACAACCTCAATCTCGCGATCACGCTCGATCGCCCCGCCTCTGGTTTCGCGGTGCAACTCTACATCAAGAATGTCTTCGACAAGGCGCCGATCACTGGCGCCTTCGTCAACTCGGACGATTCCGGCCTTACCACCAATGTCTTCACGCTCGACCCGCGGATCATAGGCCTCTCGCTCAGCAAGCGCTTCTGATAGATGATTGGAGGGCAATAGCCTGAGGCGCGCAAGGTGAAAAGCGGGAGTGCAGCGCTCACTTCGGGGGGCGGATATTTCACAACCGATAAAGGGGTATCCATGACCAAAAAAGCCATGTCGGTTCGTCGAGGTGCGGTTTTCGCGCTTGCCATGACGCTAGCTGTCGCGCTGCCCGGTCCGCGCCTGTCCGCGCAGGACTTTTCGGGGATGATCGATTCGTCCTTCGCCAACATGTCGAGCTTTGCCGGCACAACGGCCGTCAACGCCGCGATCGCCGAATCCGCGAGATATGCAGCGCGACGGCCGACGCGTTCGACCGCGCAGCCGCCTATTCAGCCTTCCCAGCCTATGCCAAAGCCGGCCAATTTGGGGTTCACTGCGTCCGCGCTGGTTACTGCTCAGACCAACGCGCATATCCTTGCCGCCCTGCGGCAGAACTCGCCCGACATCGATACAAGCGCACTGAAGCGGAATCTCGACAACGGCCAGCTACGCGCCAGCTTTGCGAGATTGCTGCAATCAGCCGGCTTTTCCTCCGGCAACCTCGCGGACGTGCTCATGGGATATCTCGTCATTTCATGGGAGGTCGTGAATGATGAGGATTCACGTCCGCACGCGGCGGGATATGCGGTGGTGCGCGATCGGCTTCGCGAGAGCTTGGGCTCGGATCAGCGGATCGCCCGCATGACGGACGTCGACAAGCAGCAGTTTGCGGAAACGCTCGAGGTGCTCGCGATGCTTGCCGTCGCAACACGCGATGGCCTCAAGCAGAACGGACAAGCCGACAAACTTCACCGCCTTCAGGAAGGAGTGCGTCGCGCAGGCCAGAACCTCGGCGTCGACTTCCGACAGATGGATTTTACCGATCGCGGCTTCGTTTCTCGATGAGAGATCGTGACCGAAACCCGCGATATGAAGCTGCCGGGTGGCCGGGACGCATGTCCAGGCCGCAAGGCTAAAGGTCTCGGCACGTGCTCCCCAAGCACGCTACCTGACGCCCGGCATCCTTCGCGCAAATGTGGTTCAGTTCAGCGACTTGCATTGTTTTGCTCGTGCTGTAGATTTGCCTGGCACCGTGAATGTCGGTGCAGATGCGTGGAAGCCGCATCTGAGGAAAATACGTTCGGAGCCTCGGCGCGTCCGGACGGCTGTCGCGGATGTCCAGGCTGGGAAATCGGCTAAAGGTGACGGCGCTCGTTCCGAACCGGCTTCCTCAATCCGGCCTTGCCGGAACGCTCTTGGGTTCGGAGACCAGCCCATGGAACGGGGCTATCGGTTCGCGCTTGCTGTGCGAGACCTTGGGTCGGGCAGCGCTATTGCTGCGCGGATGGTGCTTGCATGAGCATCGATGCTGCTGCGGAGCAGGTGACGACTGTTGTGATGGGCGAAGGCGATCCGCTGCCGCCGGTAAATGATAGATTTCGTGGAGCCAGCATCATCGCCGAGATGTTTCTTGCCGAGCGTCCGAGATTGCTGCGCTTTGTTGCGCGCTGGGTTGGTCGCGAGGACGCGGAGGACCTGGTCCAGCAGGCCTTTTTGCGCGTTGCCGCGAAGGGTGAGAACTATGCCAATGCGATCGAAGCGCCGCACGCATTCTTGCGCAAGGTGACG
>NZ_MKRR01000111.1:189880-212787 GCF_001897045.1 Sphingomonas sp. 66-10 | reverse complement strand
GGTGATGTCGCCATATTCGGCGGTGTTGCTGATCGAATAGCGCATGTTGGCGATGCCGCCCTCATACATCAGGTCGACGATCAGCTTCACTTCGTGAAGGCATTCGAAATAGGCCATTTCCGGCGCGTAGCCGGCCTCGACCAGGGTCTCGAACCCGGCCTGGATCAGGTGGCTGAGCCCGCCGCACAGCACCGCCTGCTCGCCGAAAAGATCGGTCTCACACTCTTCACGGAAATTAGTCTCGATGATCCCCGAGCGGCCGCCGCCGACGCCCGAGGCATAAGCGAGCGCGATATCGTGCGCATTGCCGCTGGCGTCCTGGTGGATCGCGATCAGGCAGGGGACGCCGCCGCCGCGGGCATATTCGCTGCGCACGGTGTGGCCCGGGCCCTTCGGCGCGATCATGATCACGTCGATATCGGCGGGCGGCTCGATCAGCCCGAAATGGACGTTGAGGCCATGCGCGAACGCAATCGCCGCGCCGGGGCGCATATTGCCCTTGATGTCATTTTCCCAGATCGCCGCCTGATGCTCGTCGGGGGCGAGGATCATCAGGATATCGGCCCATTTCGCCGCTTCCTTGTTCGACATGACCTTGAAGCCGGCGCCTTCGGCCTTCTTCGCGGTGGCCGAGCCCTCGCGCAGCGCGATCGCGATTTCCTTGACGCCCGAATCGCGCAGGTTCTGCGCATGGGCGTGGCCCTGCGAACCATAGCCGACGATGGCGATCTTCTTGCCGGTGATCAGATTGAGATCGGCGTCGCGATCGTAATAGACACGCATTGTTCAGTTCCTCTTGCGATGTGCTCCCGCGAAGGCGGGAGCCCAGACTGGGTCCCCGCCTGCGCGGGGACACATGGATTTCAGGCCGCCTCGCGCCCCCGTGAAATGGCGACGATGCCGGTGCGGGCGACCTCGATCAGCCCGACTTCGCCCATCAGTTCGACGAACTTGTCGATCTTCTCGATGCTGCCGGTCACCTCGAACACGAAGCTCGACGTAGTCGCATCGACCACCCGCGCGCGATAGACGTCGGCGAGCCGCAGCGCCTCGATCCGGTGGTCGCCGGTGCCGCGCACCTTGACCAGCGCCAGCTCGCGCTCGACGTGATCGCCCTCCGCGGTCAGATCGTGGACGCGGTGGACCGGCACCAGCCGATCGAGCTGCGCGACGATCTGCTCCAGCGTCGCCGGGCTCGCCGAGGTGACGATCGTGATCCGGCTGACCTGCTTGTCGGCGGTGATCTCGCTCACCGTCAGGCTTTCGATATTATAGCCGCGCGCGGTGAACAGGCCGGCGATCCGGGCGAGGATGCCCGGCTCGTTGTCCACGATCACCGCCAGCGTATGGCGTTCGGCGGTTTCTTCCTTGATGTGCACCGATTTCGTCACCCCGGCGGCGGCCGGGGTCTCCCTGTTGTAGAGCTATCCCTTGCGACGCCGGCGCGTCACACCAGCGCCTTGGCCTCGTCGTCCATGATCCCCGAAACCTCGGTCGCCTGCAGGATCATGTCGGTGTGCGCCGCGCCCGAGGGGATCATCGGGAAGCAATTGGCGAGCTTCGCCACGCGACAGTCGACGATTACCGGTCCGTCATAGGCCAGCATCTCCGCGATGCCGGCGTCGAGCTGGTCGGGCCGCTCGATGCGGATGCCTTTCCAGCCATAGGCTTCGGCGAGCTTGACGAAATCGGGCAGCGCATCCGAATAGCTTTCGGAATAGCGGCTCTCATAGGTCAGCTCCTGCCACTGGCGGACCATTCCCATATATTCGTTGTTGAGGATGAAGATCTTCACCGGCAGGCGATATTGCGTCGCGGTGCCGAGCTCCTGGATGTTCATCTGGATCGAGGCTTCGCCGGCGATATCGATCACCAAGGCATTGGGATTGCCGAGCTGCGCGCCGATCGCGGCGGGCAGGCCATAGCCCATCGTGCCAAGACCGCCCGAGGTGAGCCACTTGTTCGGGCTCTCGAAACCGAAATGCTGCGCCGCCCACATCTGGTGCTGGCCGACCTCGGTGGTGATGATCGGCGCTTTGGCATGGGTCGCCTCCCACAAGGCCTTGATCGCGCGCTGCGGCATGATCTCCTTGCCGTTTTCCGGGAAATCGAGGCTCTTGACCGCGCGCCAGCCGTCGATCCGGCGCCACCATTCGGCAATATCGGGCTTGGGATGCTGGCGCGATTTCCAGATGCGCAACATGTCTTCCATCGCATGGCCGGCATCGGCGAGGATCGGCAGATCGATCCGCACCGTCTTGTTCATCGACGAACGGTCGACGTCGATATGCACCTTGCGGCTGTTGGGGCTGAAGGCATCGAGCCGCCCCGTCACGCGATCGTCGAACCGCGCGCCGATCGCGACGATCAGATCGGCCTGGTTCATCGCCAGATTGGCTTCATAGGTGCCGTGCATCCCGAGCATCCCCAGCCATTGCGGGCTGGAAGCGGGGAAGGCGCCGAGCCCCATCAAGGTCGAGGTGACCGGCGCGCCCGTCACCTTGGCCAGCTCGCGCAGCAGCTGGCTCGCCGCCGGGCCGGAATTGACCACGCCGCCGCCGGTATAGAAGATCGGGCGCTCGGCCGCCGCGAGCATGTCGACCAGTTGCTCGATCTCGCCGCGGTCTGCCTTGACCGGCGGGCGATAGGTCTTGTGCTGGATCGGGCCGGGCTTGGCGTAGCGCGCGGTGGCGACCTGCACGTCCTTGGGGATGTCGATCACCACCGGGCCGGGGCGGCCCGAGGTGGCGATATGAAACGCCTCATGGACGATCGAGCCGAGCACCGCCGGGTCTTTCACCAGATAATTGTGCTTGGTGCAGTGGCGGGTGATGCCGACGGTATCGGCCTCCTGAAAGGCGTCGGAACCGATCAGATGCGTCGCCACCTGGCCGGTGATCACCACCATCGGGATCGAATCCATCAGCGCATCGGTGATCCCGGTGACCGCGTTGGTCGCGCCGGGGCCGGAGGTGACGAGCACCACGCCGGGCTTGCCGGTCGAGCGCGCATAGCCCTCCGCCGCATGCGTCGCCGCCTGTTCGTGGCGGACGAGGATGTGGCGAATGCGCTTCGAGCGGAAGATCGCGTCGTAGATCGGAAGGACCGCGCCCCCTGGATAGCCGAAGATGACCTCCACGCCGAGATCGCACAGCGCCTCGACCAGGATGTCTGCTCCGCTCTTCTCAGCCACGTCGGTCACTCCTCTTTCATGCTGCGCGAGCGAATAGCCCGTGCGAGCAGCGGGCGCTAGGGTATCAAAAATTACGCGTCAAGGATTAATGTTGAAATATTGTTTCAAATTGTCTTTCGGCACCTGCGAAATACGCGGCCAATCGGCCGGGGGCTGGTGGCGGAACCAGGTATATTGCCGCTTGGCGTAGCGTCGCGTGGCGAGTTGCGCCGCGGCAAGCGCCGCCTCGCGGGTCAGCGCGCCGGCGAGCATCGCGGCGATCTCGGGCACGCCGATCGCGCGGCGCACCGGGGCGTCGGAGGGCAGATCGGTGCGGGCGAGCAGCGCTGCGACCTCCTCGACGCCGCCGTGGTCGAACATCTCGACGAGGCGCGCGTCGCAGCGTGCGACGAGTTCCGCACGCTCGGGGAGCAGGATCAGCGGGTGAAGCTCGATCGACCCGCCGATCCCGCCGCTGCGGGTCGCCTGCCAATCGGCGAGCGTGCGTCCGGTCGAGCGCACCACCTCGAGCGCGCGCGCGACGCGGGTGGTATCGGCGGGGGCGAGGCGCGCGGCGGCGGCGGGATCTTCGCGGGTGAGCGCCTGATGCGCGTCGGCGACGGGCATCGCGCGAACCTCAGCGCGGACCGCCGCGTCGATCTCCGGCACCGGCGCGATCCCCTCGAGCAGGGTGCGCAGGTAGAGTCCCGTTCCCCCGACGAGGATCGGCAAATGCCCTTCGCGATGCGCCGCGTCGATCGCCGCGCCTGCATCGGCCGCCCATTGCGCCGCGGAGCAGGCCGCCGCGCCGTCGCGATAGCCGAACAGATGATGCGGCACGCGTGCTTCGTCGGCGGTGTCGGGGCGGGCGGAAAGGACGCGCAGATCGCGATAGACCTGGCTCGCATCGGCATTGATCACCACGCCGTCGGCATTTTCCGCGAGCGCGATCGCCAGCGCGGACTTGCCGCTGGCCGTCGGCCCTGCGATGAGCGCGACCTTCTTGTTGGAGGCAGGATTGTTCACGGCGACGCTGATAGCAACGGGACGGCTCACCACCCAAATCCTGCATGACGCGCTCGATCGGCTCGACGCGGCGGGCTGCGTGCCGAGCGGGGTCGGCTGGCTTGACGACGGCGATGCGGCCGATGTGCATTTTGATGAGGCGCCCGATGCGGCCCGCGCGGTGTTGGAGGGCGCGTTCGAGCGGGTCGATGTCGTGGTCCAGCCGATGGCCGGGCGCGAGAAGCGGCTGCTCGTTGCGGATATGGATTCGACGATGATCACCGTCGAATGTATCGACGAGCTCGCCGATTATGCCGGGATCAAGCCCGAGATCGCCGCGATCACCGAGGCGGCGATGCGCGGCGAGCTCGATTTCGCCGCCGCGCTCGATGCGCGGGTCGCCTTGCTCAAGGGGCTGGGCGCCGACGCGATCGAGCGGTGCCGCGTCGAGCGGGTGACCTTGATGCCCGGCGCCGAGACTTTGGTGAAGACGATGCGCGCGCGTGGCGCGACCGCGATCCTCGTCTCGGGCGGGTTCACCGCTTTCGCCGAACCGGTGGGGGCGGCGATCGGGTTCAACCGCGTGATCGCCAACCATCTGGAGATCGGCGACGGGCAATTGCGCGGGACGGTGACCAAGCCGATTGTCGATTCATCGACCAAGGAACGCACCCTGCGCGAGGCACGCGCCGAACTGGGGCTCGCCGACGCCGCGACGCTCGCGGTGGGTGACGGGGCGAACGATCTGGCGATGATCAACATCGCGGGGCTGGGGGTCGCCTATCACGCCAAGCCGATCGTCGCGGAAGCGGCAGCGGCGCGGGTCGATCACGGCGATCTCACCGCCTTGCTCTGGGCGCAGGGGATCGCACGGAAGGATTGGGTGACCGAGTAAAGGATCGGCCCAATGAATTGGGAAAACCTCCGTTCGGGCTGAGCTTGTCGAAGCCCTGCACTTTTCTTCCGCGGAGGACGGGCAGCCTTTCGACAAGCTCAGGGCGAACGGTTCATGGTTACTGGGCAACCACCACGCACGGCACGCCGGCCTTGCTGCACGCGGCCTGCGCCGCGGCGTGGCTGGCGAAGCCGGTCGCCTGCAACCGGGTGACCTCGCCCGCCTTGGCATAAGCGACCCGCCCGCCGGTCTTGCCACCGACCTTGCCCCACAATGCACGGGCATTGGCCTCGTCGCGGAAGGCGCCGAGCTGGATACGCCAGTTGCCGCCGGTCGCCGCCACGGGTTCCTTCGGCTTGGGCTTGGTTTCCTTGACCACGGCGTGCGCCACCTTCTCCGGCGCCCGGCCAGGGGGCGAATAGCTCGCGCCCGGCGGCGCCTTTGCCATCGCTCTCGTGGGCGAGGCGACGGGCAGTTCGAGCGGAGCGGTGCGCGACGGGTTGGTCGCCGCGGCGAGCCGGCGCGTATGGCCCTCGCTCTCGATCTTGCTCGCCAGTTCGGTGCCCTTCTGGCGCTGCTCAGCGGAAATATATTGATCCATCTGCGCCAATGTCTGCGACGCCTGCGCCAGCCCCTGCCGCGACGAGCGCGAGACGAGCGCATAGGCGCGCACCCAATCCTTTTTCACCGCATCGCCGTTGAACAGCATCGTCCCCAGCACCAGCTCGGTGCGCTTCTCGTCACGCGCGACCGATTTTTCGAGCCACGGCACCGCATCGGCCTTGCGCCCCTCCTGGAACAGCATCAGCGCATAATTGTCCTCGGCCTGCGCATGGCCCTGCGCGGCGGCCTTGCGGAACCATTCGATCGCCTGCGCCTGATCGGTCGCGACCCCGCGCCCAAGCTTATAGGCCTGCCCCATGTTGAACTGCGCATCGGCATCGCCTGCGATCGCCGGGCCGCGCCACTCGGCGACCGCTTTGTCGTAATCGCCGCGGCTCCAGGCATCGACGCCCGCCTTCACATCGGCCAGCGCCGGCATCGCCCCCGCCACCGTCATCGTCAGCAGCGCCGCCGCGCCGAGATACGCAACCCTCATCGCCTCGACCCCAATTCCCGCCGTTTCAATACCATGCCCCAAGCCTTGGCATGGGGCAATCATGAGGGCAAACGAGGGTTAACCAAAGCGCGCGTCTCATCGCGCGCGGCGGCCGATTGGTCTCGATCGCGGCGTTTCAAACGCAAGGTCGGCGCCGGAACATCCCGGCTTCATTTACCTTTCTTTATCCCCGCGCATGTCATTTCGGTCCGCGAACAGGCGGATTTTGGGGGATACATGCGCGTTCTGGCTATGGCGTCGCAAAAGGGAGGCTCGGGCAAGACCACCTTGTCGGGCCACCTGGCGGTGCAAGCGCAGCTTTCGGGCGCAGGCCCGGTGGTGCTGATCGACATCGATCCGCAGGGCTCGCTCGCCGATTGGTGGAACGAGCGCACCGCCGAATATCCCGCCTTCGCGCAGACCACCGTCGCGCGGCTCGCCGCCGATCTGGAGGTGCTGCGCCAGCAGGGGTTCAAGCTCGCGGTGATCGATACCCCGCCGGCGATCACGATGGCGATCCAGAGCGTGATCCAGGTCGCCGAACTGATCGTCATCCCGACGCGTCCGAGCCCGCACGATTTGCGCGCGGTGGGGGCGACGGTCGATCTGTGCGAGCGCGCGGGCAAGCCGCTGATCTTCGTCGTCAATGCCGCCACCCCCAAGGCGCGGATCACCGGCGAGGCGGCGATCGCGCTGTCGCAGCACGGCACGGTCGCGCCGATCACCGTCCACCAGCGCACCGATTTCGCGGCGTCGATGATCGACGGCCGCACCGTGATGGAGGTCGATCCCAAGGGCCGCTCCGCTGCCGAAGTCACCGCTTTGTGGGACTATATCTCCGACCGGCTGGAGAAGAATTTCCGCCGCACGGTCTTTTCCGTGCCCAGCCCGGTCACCGGCTTCGCCGCCGCGCGGCCCGCAGCGACCGGCTTCGGCCGGCGGGTGGTGGGCTGATGCTGAGTTCGCCAAAGCCGCTCGCCTCGCTCTCGTCGGGGCTGCTCGCGCGCAAGGGGCAGGCCCGCCCTGCGATGCGCCCGCAGGGGTACGCCAATCTCGCCAGCGCGGGTGACGCGCTGGGCTGGAACGACATGGGCGATGCGCCCGCCGTCGCGCCCGCGCCGCCGGTGCTCGCCGAGCGGGGAGCGCTGCGCGAGGAGGTCGAGCGCGCGCCGGCGCCGGCCGCGATCCACGTCTCGGTGGCGACCGCAGTGCGGCTCCGTCGCGAAACCGCGCACCGCCGCAAGGCCGCCTTCACCTTGCGGCTCGACGAGGATCGCCATCTGCGGCTCCGCCTCGCCTCGGCGACGCGCAACCGTTCGGCGCAGCAGATCGTGACCGAGGCACTGGACGCCTTCATCGCCAGCCTGCCGGAAGTGGAGACGCTCGTCGCGCAGCTCCCGCCGCGCAAGAAGCGCTGATCGGAGCAATCGACATGGTCTTGAGGATTCGGGCGATCGCCGGCCTTGGCCTCCCGGCGTTGATTTTCGGCAGCACGCTGGTCGGTTGCGCGCATGACAGCGGCGGGATCGCCGCCGCCGGGAGCCGCGCCGTGATGCGCAGCGAAGAACGCGCCGCAGCGAATGCGGCCAAGGCGCGCGAGGCGCTCGAACAAGGGAGGCCGGCCGAGGCCGTTTCGCTTGCCGAGGCGGCGGTTGCGATGCAGCCGGTCGATGCGCGCTATCGCATGTTGCTCGCGCAAAGCTATCTCAAGGCAGGGCGCTTCCTCTCGGCCGAGGCGGCCTATGGCGACACGTTGAAGCTCGCGCCGGGCGATGCGCGCGCGGCGCTCAATCTGGCGCTGGCGCAGATCGCGAGCGGGCATATGGCGGCGGCGCTGACCACGCTGGATACGCATCAGGCACTGATCAACCCGGCCGATCGCGGGCTCGCGCTGGCGCTGGCCGGCGACGCGGAGGCGGGCGTACAGGTGTTGACCGCCGCCGTCCGTTCCCCGGATGCGACCGCCAAGGCGCGGCAGAATCTCGGGCTCGCGCTCGCATTGTCAGGGCATTGGATCGAGGCGCGCAGCATGGCGGGGATCGATCTGTCGCCGACCGAGGCCGACGAGCGGGTCATGCAATGGGCGGCATTCGCCAAACCCGATCATGCGTCCGATCAGATCGCCGCGCTGCTCGGGGTGAAAGCGGCGAAGGATCCGGGGCAACCGGTTGCGCTGGCGCTCAACGCGTCGGTGCCGGTTGCCGTGGCGAAGGCCGAACCCGTCCAGGTGTCGCAGCCGGTGCCTGCCGCGGTTACGGCGTCTGCCCCTGTTGTTGTCGCATCCGTGCCGTCACCCGTGGTGCCGAGGATCGTCTTTGCGCCACGCGTCGAGGTGGTTCAGGCCGTGCCGCCGACGATCCCCTACAAGCGCCCGGTCGTTACCGCGCGCGCCGATGTGGCGCCCCGTCGTCCGGCACCTTTGCGGGCGGCGCAGAAGGGCGACTGGTTCGTCCAGATCGGCGCTTATGATTCGGCCGGGGCCGCGAAGAGCGCATGGTCACGTGCCCAGCAGCGTTACGCGGGGTTTGCGCGCGAGGCGCCGACGGGGATGACCGTCAAAGCCGGCGGTCGCGAATTCTATCGCCTGTCGGTCGGCGGCTTCGCGCGTAGCGATGCGGAGGCCACCTGCCGCGCCTATCGTGCGAAGGGCGGCACATGCTTCGTCCGCACCGGGGCGGGCGACCAGACCGCGGCGTGGAGCAAGGGTAAGGTGCAGATCGCGGCGCGGTAAGCGGGGCCTCTCAACCGTTCGGGCTGAGCCTGTCGAAGCGCTGTCCTTTTCTTCGCAATGAAGAAGGACAGCCCTTCGACAAGCTCAGGCCGAACGGAGCGGGAGTTGCTACCCTAGTTCGCGCCCGCCCTTGAAGATCCGGCGGACGCAGCCTTGTACCGGCAGGCCGTCGAATGGCGTATTGCCGGCGCTTCCTGCCAGCGCCTCCGAATCGATCAGCCACGGCGCCTGGACGTCGATCAGGATCACGTCGCCCGGCGCGCCCGGCGTCAGCACACCTGCCTCGACCCCCAACACCCGCGCCGGATTGCGCGCGAGCAGCGCGAACAGCCGATCGAGGGGGAGCCCCTGGTCGCGCGCAAGCCCCAGCGCGAGCGCGAGCAGCGTCTCCGCCCCCGAGGCACCGGGGCTCGCGTCCGCATAAGGCAGGCGCTTTTCCTCAGGTCCGCGCGGGTCGTGGCCCGAGCACAGCACATCGATCGTCCCGTCGGCCAGCGCGGCGAGCGCGGCGCGGCGATCCTCCTCGCTGCGTAGCGGCGGGGAGAGAAGCGCGAAGGTGCGGAAATCGCTCATCGCGATATCGGACAGCAGCAGGTGCGCGGGGGTGATCCCGCACGTCACCTTCACCCCGCGGCGCTTGGCCGCACGCACCAGATCGAAGCCCGCGGCGGTGGTCACCTGCCGGACGTGGATCGTCGCGTCGGCATCCTCCGCCAGCATCAGATCGCGCGCGATCGCCAGCGCTTCGGCGACCGCCGGCGCGGACGGCAGCCCGAGGCGGGTCGCGGTCTCGCCGCTCGTCGCGACCGCGTCGCCGGTCAGGCCGGCATCCTCGGCATGCGTGATCAGCGCCAGCCCGAGATCGCGCGCATAATCGAGCACGCGCCGCATCACCCCCGAATCGGCGATCCAGCGCCGCCCGGTGCCCACCGCGCGCGCGCCGGCCGATTCGCAGATCGCCATTTCGGCGAGCTCCGTGCCTGCCAGCCCACGCGTCGCGGCGGCGATCGGGTGGATCCACAGATCGGGCCGCCCGATCAGCGCCGAGCGCTGGACGATCCCCGGTTCGTCGAGCACCGGGGATTGATCGGGCATCAGCCCGACACGGGTGATCCCACCGGCGCGGAACGCCGCGCGGTCGATCGCCGCGACGCCGAGATCGACGATCCCCGGCGCGAGCACCAGCCCGTCGCAATCGATCACCGTCGCGCCCTCAGCGGGCGCGGCCGCGATCATCCCGTCGGTGACATAGAGGTCGCCGCGCCGCTCGCCGCCCGCGGGGCAGACGATCCGCGCGTCGCGGAAATGCAGCGGCGCGGTCATGCCCAGCCCTCCACGCCGCGCGCGCGGCGCGTCAGCACGTCGAGGCAGGCCATGCGCACCGCCACCCCCATCGCCACCTGCTCGGTGATCGCCGAGCGCTCGGCATGATCGGCGACGCTCGAATCGATCTCGATCCCGCGGTTCATCGGCCCCGGGTGCATCACCAAAGCATCGGGCTTGGCGCGCGCCAGCCGCTCGGGGGTAAGCCCGTAACGCAGGCGATATTCGCGCGGGGAGGGGACATAGCCGCCCGACATACGCTCCGTCTGGAGGCGGAGCATCATCACGACGTCAGCCCCTTCCAACGCCGCGTCGAAATCGGTGAAGGCGGTGACCCCCATCCGTTCGATCGCCGGGGGCATCAACGTGGTCGGCGCGCAGACCCGCACCTCGGCGGCGAGCGCAGTGAGCGCCAGGATGTTCGATCGCGCGACCCGGCTGTGAAGCAGATCGCCGCAGATCACGACGCGCTGATGCGCGATCGCGCCGCGGCGGCGGCGGATCGTCAGCGCGTCGAGCAGTGCCTGGGTCGGATGTTCGTGGCGCCCGTCGCCGGCGTTGAGCACCGGGCAATCGACCTTGTCCGCGATCAGCCGCACCGCCCCCGACGACATGTGCCGGATGACGATCACGTCGGCGCGCATCGCGTTGAGCGTCATCGCGGTATCGATCAGCGTCTCGCCCTTCTTCACGCTCGATTGCGCGGCGTGCATGTTGACCACATCGGCGCCGAGCCGCTTCCCCGCGATCTCGAACGAGAGCAAGGTGCGGGTCGAATTCTCGAAAAAGGCGTTGATCTGGGTTAGCCCGGCGAGGCGCTTGTCGGGAGCGGCATGCTCGGCGTTGGGCATGATCCACCGTTCCGCTTCGTCGAGCAGGAACATGATTTCATGCGGTTGAAGGCCCTCGATCCCGGTGAGGTGGCGGTGCGGGAAAACGGCGCCGCCGGGGATCAGGGTGGCGGGGCGGTGGTCCGACATGTCAGGCATCGAAGCCGGGCGGATAATAGCCGGATGCCGCGCAGTCAAACCCGGACCAGCGCATCGATCGCCCCCTGCAGGATATAAGCGGCGGCCATCTTGTCGACCAGCTCGGCGCGCTTGGCGCGGCTGGCGTCCTGCTCGATCAGCGTGCGCGTCACCGCCTGGGTCGACCAGCGCTCGTCCCACAGCAGGATCGGGCCGAGATCGGCGAGGTTGCGCGCAAAGGCGCGGGTCGACTGGCTGCGCGGGCTTTCGCTCCCGTCGAGGTTGATGGGGAGCCCGATGACGATCCCCGTCACCGCCTGCGCGCTCATCAACTCGGCGAGCGCGGCCTTGTCCTTGGTGAATTTGGTGCGGCGGATCAGCAACGCGGGGCTGGCGAAGGTCCATTGCGCGTCGCACAAGGCGGTGCCGATCGTCTTGGTGCCGACATCGAGACCGATCAGCCGCCCGCCGTGCGGCAGCGCCTCGCGAAATTCGGCGGCGGCGAGGGTGATCATTTCGCCGCCAGCCGCCGCGCCGCGTCCGCGCGGACATCGGCCCAGAACAAGGCGTAATCGTAGACGTGGTAATTGTTGCCCGGCAGCACATAGGGGCCGAGCTGCGGCGCTTCGCCGATCAGCAGGAAGCCGCGCCCGGCGCAGCGCGCGGGTACTTCGCGCGGTTTGGCGGTCGCACCCGACATGTCCTGCGCCGGGAACAGCGTGCCGTGGTTGGCGCTGGCGGGCGCGGTGGCGTTGGCGGTGCCGGTCAGCGGGTTGGTGCAGACCATTCGCGTGCCGCGGCGCGGCTTGCCGTCGAGCCCGGTCGAGGCGTCGAACGTGTCGAGAATAAGGGTCGGATCGGCGGGCTCGGCGAAGCTTTGCCACGACAAGAGGCAGCCGCGCTGATCGGGCGCGGTGCATTCGGGCAGCCCGAGTGCCGGCAGATCGGCGGTGCGGCTCACCGGCCAGCCGACGACATAGGCCGCAACGACGCGCTTCATGAGCGGCGTTCCCGCAACACGCTCGCGGAGCAGCCGGGTGAGGTGCAGCGCGCCCTGACTATGTCCGGCGAGGATGATGGGGCGATCCGGCCCGACCGCCTTGAGGAACACGTCGAATGCCTGGGTCACGTCGCCATAAGCGAGATCGAGCGCGCGCTGCGCCTCGGCCTTGCCGGTCATGAACGCACCGAACGTCGCCTGACGGTAGCGCGGCGCCCAGATGTCGCCGGCGGCGTTGAACGCGCTCGCCTGTCCGCGGAGGTACAAGGCGGCGCGCTCATTGGCCTCCTTGTCGTCGAGCGCCGCGTTCCAGTGGTCGCGTTCGAGATAGGAGGTGGGGTGGATGAAGAAGATCGCCGCGCCTTGCCCCGGCTTCGGCTTGTAGCCCGGCGGGGTCCAGAGCGCGGGATTGTCCTTGATGTCCGGCCGCGCCAGCCACATCTTGGCCAAGTCATAGCTATTGCCGGGCAGTGCTGCCTGGGGCTCGAACGTGCCGGTGGGAACGAACCGCCAGCGGATCAGCTCATTGCCCCAGATGCGGAACACGAACGCCGCGATGATCACCAGCGCGGTGACAAAGGCGACGACATAAAGGAATTTGCGGGCCATCGCGCGCCTGCCTGCCCCAGCGGGGCGGCCTGCGCAATGGTCGGCGCGAAAGGCGGGCATTGCCTTTGCGCGCCGCACAATGGTAGCGGCGGCGCATGTCAGTCGACACCGCCACCGTGAAGAAAGTCGCGAGCCTCGCCCGGATCGCGATCGACGATGCCGCCGCCGAGCGGCTCGTGCCCGAATTGAACAATATCCTTGGCTGGATCGAACAGCTCGGGGAGGTCGACACGCAAGGTGTCGCGCCGATGACCGCGGTGATCCCCAATACGCTGCGCCTGCGCGACGATGTCGTCACCGATGGCGGTATCCGCGACGCGGTGCTGGCCAATGCGCCGGCGGCCGAGCACGGCTTCTTCACCGTGCCGAAAGTGATCGAATGACGATCACCGATCGCCATTCGATCCTCCAGCATCACGTCCGTTTCCGGGGCAAATTCGCATGACCATTCTTACCGACCTCGGCATCCGCCAGATTCGTGACGGCGTGCGCGCCGGCGAGTTTTCCGCGCGGGAAGTGGCGGACGCCTTCATCGTCGCGGTGAGCCGCGCCAAGCCGCTCAACGCCTTTCTCGTCGAGACCCCCGATCACGCGATCGTCGCCGCCAATGCCGCGGATGCGGCGCGCGCCGCCGGTGAAGCGCTCAAGCCGCTCGCCGGGGTGCCGATCGGGATGAAGGATCTGTTCTGCACCAAGGGCGTGCCGAGCACCGCGGCGAGCCACATCCTCGAAGGCTTCACGCCGACCTACGAATCGACCGTATCGCAGAAATTGTGGGATGCCGGCGCGGGGATGCTCGGCAAGCTCAACATGGACCAGTTCGCCATGGGCTCGTCCAACGAGACCAGCGCGTTCGGCAACGTCGTCTCGCCTTGGCGACGCAACGACGGCGGCAATGCCGCGCTCGCCCCGGGCGGATCGTCGGGCGGGTCGTCGGCGGCGGTCGCCGCGCGGATCGCGCCGGGCGCGACCGGCACCGATACCGGCGGCTCGATCCGCCAGCCCGCCGCCTTCACCGGGATTTCGGGGATCAAGCCGACCTATGGCCGCTGCTCGCGCTGGGGGGTGATCGCCTTCGCCTCGTCGCTCGATCAGGCCGGGCCGATGGCGCGCGACGTGCGCGATTGCGCGATCATGCTCGAGGCGATGACCGGGTTCGATCCCAAGGACGCCACCTCGCTCAACCTGCCGGTGCCGACGTGGGAGGCGAATCTCAATGCCAGCCTTGCCGGCAAGCGCGTCGGCGTCCCGCGCGAATATCGCGTCGACGGGATGCCGGCGGAGATCGAGGCCTTGTGGCAGCAGGGGATCGAATGGCTGCGCGATGCCGGCGCCGAGGTGGTCGAGGTATCGCTGCCGCACACCAAATATGCGTTGCCGGCCTATTACATCATCGCCCCCGCCGAAGCCTCGTCGAACCTCGCGCGTTATGACGGGGTGCGTTACGGGCTGCGCGACCTGCCCGACGGCGCGAATTTGCAGCAAATGTATGCCGCGACGCGCGCCGACGGCTTCGGCGACGAGGTGAAGCGCCGCATCCTGATCGGCACCTATGTGCTCTCGGCCGGCTTCTACGACGCTTATTACACCCAGGCGCAGAAGGTCCGCACGCTGATCGCGCGCGATTTCGAGGCCGCGTGGGAGAAGTGCGACGTGCTGCTGACCCCGACCGCGCCTTCCGCCGCCTTCGCGCTGGGCGAGAAGCAGGCCGATCCGCTCGCGATGTACCTCAATGACGTGTTCACCGTGCCCGCCAGCCTTGCCGGCCTGCCCGCGATGAGCGTGCCGGGCGGGGTGGATGCGGCGGGGCTGCCGCTCGGGCTGCAGATCATCGGCAAGCCGCTCGACGAACAAAGCGTACTCGACGCCGCACTGGCGATCGAGGAGCGCGCCGGCTTCGTCGCGCGGCCGCATGCATGGTGGTGATCTGACGCTGGGTGCCCCCGGAAGCGATCGTGCGGACGGTGAAACATCTGTCGGCTGTGGCGTTTTTACGACCTGCGAGGTTGCCACCGCATCCTCGATCCGTAGGTTAAGGACTGATTATCCTGCGGAGCAGCAATGTTAGGGGAAGCGACGATCGACTATCTTGATCGCCCGACGGCGAAAGCTGTGGCTTCGCGTCTGACCGGGCGGATCGGGCTGTTGTCGAACGCCAATCTTTCGCCGTGGATCAATTGGAGCACGCTCGCTCCGCCCTTGTTTCACGAGATCGGCAAGCTGACCGATAGCGTGGAGATTGCACCCCCGCCGTTGCGCTCAGGACGAATCGGGGGCTGGGCCGGGGCGCTCGGCCAAGCATGGTCGGTCCGCCACATGTTCCAGTTCCAGTCGTCATCGAAGCCCGAAACGCCGCTGCTGCTCGTGTCGGCGATGCGCGGGCTGGTTCATCGTGCGGCATTCGTCGTCGATCCGTGGCGGCCGCAGCTGAAGAAGATCGCGATCGGCGCGCGGCTGCAGCGGCTCGATCACGTTTTCATCCCCTATCACGAGGCATGGGAAGAGCTGTCGCGCGGCGGCGCGGACGAGCGCTATCACTGGCTGCCGTTCGGGATCGATACCAATGTGTTCGACAGCCACGCGGCGACGCGTGACGTCGATATCTATTGGATGGGCCGGCGCTACGATCCGCTGCACCGCGCGTTGCTCGATTACAGCGAGCGGAACGGTCTCAATTACGCTTATACCGGCAAGATCAGCATGTTCGACGATCCGGCGGCGCTGGGCCATTTCGTCAGCCGGTGCCGCTATTTCGTGGTGACGCCGCCCGATCTCGACAATCCGGTGCGCACTGGCGGGTTCAGTCCGTTGGTGATGCGCTACCTTGAGGGGTTGGCGGCGGGGTGCCGGCTGCTCGGTGTCTTGCCGAAAAGCGGGGAGTTCCAGAATTTGCTGCCACGCGATGCGATCCTGGAAGTCGCGCCGGACGGGCACGATCTGGCGGAAAAACTGGCGTTCGATGCGACGAACACGGCGGGGTGGGAAGCGTCGGCAGCCGCGACCCGCCTGGTCCGCGAGCATCACGGCTGGTCGGCGCGCGCACATTCGATCGTCAACGCGCTCGCGGCGGGTTGATCAGCGTGGGCTCGACAATAGCGCCAGCAGGTCGGGCTCGCGCGTCGCGATCATGTTTCCCATGCGGAAATTCTCGTCGGCGTAGCTGTAATCCCTGAACTCGACGTGGTGCGGGTAGAGCCTGCCGATCTTATATCCGCATGCCGCGAGCATGGCGCTGGTCTGGTAGAGCAAGCGGCCGGCGGGAATCCAGGTATCGCCATATTCGAACTGGATCATCCTTGGCGCGCGATCTCCGCCGAGCAATTGGTTCGCGCCGTCGAGCACGAAGGCATCATGCCCTTCGACGTCGACCTTGAGCAGATCCGGCGGCGGCGCGCCCTCCGCGATCAACTGGTCGATTGTGCTGACCGGGCAGGTGATCGTTTGGAGGTCGCCGCCCGCGAACCATTTGCTGCTCGAACGCGGGGTGATCGAATTGGTCGTGTCATGATCCTTGTTCCAGGTGACCTCGACCGATCCCGCCGCATCGGACAGCCCGATATTGCGGATCGTCAGCCAATCCGCATCGCGATGCCGCGCGGCCAGCAATTCGGCGATCGGCGGAAGGATCTCGAAACTGGTGACCCGTGCCGTCGGCATCGCGCTATGCACCGCATCCGCCCATTCGCCGTGATGCGCGCCGACGTCCCAGATCGTCAGCGGGCGGGCACCGGCCCATTGCGCGAAACATTGTATCGCGAAACGCTCGCCGTTGCGGTCGAACTCGAAAAAAGCGTCATTGTGCCAGGCGCGCAAGTATTTTTCGCATATCACCGCGATGCCCTTGATCGGCGCGCTGCGCCGGTGGGAACGGATCATCTGGCGTGCTGTTCGTCCCAGCATGCTTTCACCCTCTCTTGTTCTCCCCGGCCGCTATGGGCATAGCCGATCTGCGAACGGCGGCGAGAGGCCAATGGGGCCACTCGGGGCTTTTGAAAGCCGTACCGTCGGGAATATTGCGGAAAGACAGATGAACGAGTTCAGGATCAAGGGCGCCACCGGCGATTGGGAAGTCGTGATCGGCCTTGAGGTGCACGCCCAGGTCACGTCGCAGGCGAAGCTGTTTTCCGGCGCGGCGACCGCGTTCGGCGCCGAGCCTAACACCCAGGTCAGCCTGGTCGACGCGGCGATGCCGGGGATGCTGCCGGTGCCCAACCGCGAGTGTATCCGCCAGGCGGTGCGCACCGGGATGGCGATCGATGCCGCGATCAACAAATGGTCGCGGTTCGATCGCAAGAATTATTTCTACGCCGATCTACCGCAGGGCTATCAGATTTCGCAGCTTTATCATCCGCTTGTCGGTGAAGGCTCAATCGAGATCGAGGATGGCGACGCGATCAAGACGATCGGGGTGGAGCGGATCCACGTCGAGCAGGATGCCGGCAAGCTGATGCACGATCAGCATCCGACGCGCTCCTATGTCGACCTCAACCGCTCGGGGGTCGCGCTGATGGAAATCGTCAGCCGCCCGGACATGCGCTCGCCGGCGGAGGCCGGGGCCTATCTGCGCAAGCTGCGCGCGATCCTGCGTTATGTCGGGTCGTGCGACGGCAATATGGAAGAAGGCTCGATGCGCGCCGACGTCAACGTCAGCGTGCGCAAGCCCGGGGAACCGTTCGGCACGCGGACCGAGACCAAGAACGTCAATTCGGTGCGCTTCGTGATGGCGGCGATCGAGCATGAGGCGCACCGGCAGGTCGACGTGCTCGAATCGGGTGGGACGATCGTGCAGGAGACGCGGCTGTTCAATCCCGACACCGGCACCACGCGGTCGATGCGCTCGAAGGAAGATGCGCATGATTACCGCTACTTCCCCGATCCGGATCTGTTGCCGCTCGAACTCGACGATGCGTTTCTCGAGGAATGTCGCGCGTCGCTGCCCGAACTGCCGGACGCCAAGCGCAAACGCTACGAGGCGCTCGGGATCACCGCTTACAACGCCGGCGTGCTGACCGCCGAGGTCGAGACCGCGCGCTGGTTCGATGCGCTGCTGGAGGCCGGCGTGGCGCCGGTGCCCGCGTCCAACTGGGTGACGGGCGAATTGTTCGGCGCGCTCAACCGGATCGGCAAGGGCATCGAGGAATCGCCGATCCTGCCGGGGCAGGCGGCCGAATTGCTCGCGCTGGTGGCGGACGGCACGCTGTCGGGCAGCCTCGCCAAGCAGGTGTTCGAGGTGATGCTCGAAACCGGTGATGCGCCGGGCAAGATCGTCGAGGAGCGCGGGCTCAAGCAGACCTCCGATACCGGGGCGATCGAGGCGGTGATCGCCGACGTGCTGGCGAAGAACCCCAACCAGCTCGAACAATATCGCGCGGGCAAGGAGGCGCTGTTCGGCTTTTTCGTCGGCCAGACGATGAAGGCGATGGCGGGCAAGGCCAATCCGCAGGTGGTTAACGACTTGTTGCGCAAGGCGCTTGCCTGAGCGGTTGAACCGCGTTTAGCATTTCCTCCGTCGACGGCGCACGGGAGCGTCGTCGCACCGGGGGAAATGTTGAATGACAACAGGAGTAGGATCGCGCGTCGCCGCGTTGCTGGCGGCGGGCGTGTTATGCGTCGCGTCGGTCGCTGCGACGGCGCAGGAAACGCCGGCGGCGGCCGGGGCCGGCACGGCGACGCAGGCCTATCTGCCCGATAGCGCCTCGCCGTTCGGGCCGGTGGCGATTTCGAATGAGGATGCCAAGACGGTCACGATGCCGGCGCTGGCGTTCACCGAAACGCCCGCGGACGCCGATGATTTCGACAAATATTATTACTTCCACCGCGCCGACACCGATTTCGCCACCGCTTATGCCGATATCGTCGAATGCGACGGCTTCGCGCGCGGGCTGCGCGCGGTGGTAGCGGGAACCCCAACGGTTTACGTTCCGGGCAGCGCCGCCGGCGTCGCGGGCGGCATTATCGGAAGCGCCGTGATCGGGACGATATTCAACCGGATCAGCGCATCGGCGGAAATACGCCGGGTGCGGCGCGTGAACATGCGCCGCTGCATGAACTTCAAGGGCTATGCCCGCTATGGCCTGCCGAAGGGATTGTGGGAAGCGTTCAACTTCGAGGAGAGCTTCTCGGCGGTCGGCGCGGAGGAGCGCGCGCGCAATTTGAAACAACAGGCGCTCGTCGCTTCCGGCGCGAAGCCCACCGGGAAGGAGTTGGGGCTGTGAGAGGCGCGCTGTCCTGCGCGATCGCCGCGCTTTCGTTCGTCTCGCCCGCCGCGTTCGCCGCGACGCCGGCGTATGATTTTCAGGCCAGCGAGCCGGTGAAGGACAAGCCGACCGTCGCGCTGGCGAGCGATCGCGCTTATGTCTATCTGCGCAGCGCCGCCGCGATCCCGATCTATCTGGTGCGCGAGCCGGAAGGCGCGGACCTCGCGGCATATGACCGGTTTCGCGCTGCAGCGCTGGCCGAAGCGCGGGAGAAATATGCGAAGAAGCTCGCCGCCTATCAGGCGGAGGTGAAACAGGCCAAATCGGCGCCGGTAGGCACCTATGGCGTGGTCCCGCCGTTCAAGGACGTCGAGCCGACCGCGGAAAATTTCGAGGCCACGCCATTTTACATGCTGTCGAAGGTCGCGATCGGGCCGCTCAATCGCTTCGCCAAGGGAAGTAGCGGGGAATCGGCCTATCTCCACGCGCTCAAGCCTGGCACCTATCGGCTCTACGGTGCGATTGCGGAGACCGGCAATGCGATTACCGGCACCTGCCTGTGCATGGGAAGCGTCCGCTTCACCGCGCGTGCCGGCGAGGTGGTGGATATGGGGCGCGTCCTCATGGATGGCGGCCCCGGGATCAGCGCCGGCGATGTGATGAAGGCTGCGCTCACTTTCGGCCTGGCCGGGAAGCCGAAGGGAAAGAGCGCTATCGATGCCGAGGGCCTCGCGCTTGAGCCGGCGACGGCCGCGATACCGGTCGATCCGCGGCTCGCCGCGCTCAAGGTGCGCGCGGCGGACTTTCGTCCCAGTGGGAAGCTGCCGAACTATTATGGGCTGAGGATCGATCGATTGCCGGCGATCGCCGGGGTGATGCGCTACGAACGCGATCGGATCGTCGATCTGACCGCGGCGAAATGAACGAAGAGCGGGCGGCGCGGAAGGCGCTGCCCGCTATTCGATCAGCCGCGGCATCAGCTCGACGAAGTTGCACGGACGGTGGCGGCTGTCGAGCTGGTCGCGGAGGATGCCGTCCCACGCATCCTTCACCGCGCCGGTCGAGCCGGGCAGCGCGAAGATATAGGTGCCACGCGCGACGCAGGCGCAGGCGCGCGACTGGATCGTCGAGGTGCCGATCGTCTGGAAGCTCAGCCAGCGGAAGAGTTCGCCGAAGCCCGGGATCATCTTGTCGGCGACCCGCTCGACCGCCTCGGGGGTCACGTCGCGTCCGGTGACGCCGGTGCCGCCGGTGGTGATGATGCAATCCACCGTCTCGTCGTCGATCCAGCGGTGGAGCTGGGCGACGAGCACATCGGCGTCATCACGCAGGATCGCGCGTTCGGCTAGGTCGTGCCCCGCCGCGGTCAGCCGCTCGACCAACGTGTCGCCGGAACGGTCGTCCGCCGCGCTGCGAGTGTCGGAAACAGTGAGCACGGCAATGCGCACCGGGCGGAAGGGGCGGCTCTCGTCGATCGGCATAACGGCGGTGTTAGAACCTCCGTCACGCCAGCGAAAGCTGGGATCGTGTCCGCTGGGGTATCGCTGATGGCTTGAGATCCCAGCTTTTGCTGGGATGACGCGTGGTTAGGTCAACCCCCGCTTGGGCCGCCCGGGCTCACCGTGGTCGACGCCGCGCCGACGCGGCCGTCGACCGCGATCGCGGTTTGCGCGGTGGGCGCCTTGATCCGCACCGCGCTCGGGCCGGGAAGGCCGGGGAAGCGTGGCCACAATCCTTGCGCCAGCGCCGCGCGGCTGGCCGAGGTCGCGCGACCCGCCTGCGCCTCGTACATCCAGTAGTTGCGCAGCACGATCGTCACGTAGCCGCGGGTTTCCCAATAAGGGATGCTCTCGATGTAGAGCAAAGGATCGCCGCCGTCGTGGACCAGTGCGTTCCAGTCCTGCACCGGCTTCGGCCCGGCGTTATAGGCCGCGATCACCTTGGGCAGCAGCCCCTGGGTCAGCCCCATGTCGCGGAGCTTTTCGAGGTGGCGCTGGCCGATATCCACATTGGTCGAGGGCCGGGTCAGCGCGGTGCGGTCCACCGTCATCCCGCGCTCGCGCATATAATCGGTCGCCGCGGCGGGCATGATCTGCATCAGGCCATAGGCGCCGGCCGCGCTGACCACCTTGTTGCGGAACCCCGATTCCTGCAGCGTGTGCGCCCATACCAAGGCCTTGTCGACGCGCCAGCCGGTATCCGGGGTCCAGTTCGGGGTCGGATAGCGCGCTTCGGCCGTCGCGGTGACGCCCTGCGGGCAATTGTGCGCCAGCCACACCACGCTCGCCGGCAGGTCCATCTGCTCGGTCACGCGGATCAGCGCGGCGAATTCATTGGGGGCGCCGATCCGCGCCTGTTGCCGGATCACCTGATCGGCGGCCTCATTCTCGCCGACCTCGACCAAAGCGGCCGCGACGCGCACGTTCGGGCGGCGTTCGAGCTGCGCCCAATCGGCGGTGAGGCGCTCAGGCTGGGCGGCGCGCGTCGTCATCCCCAGCGCCTGCCGCGCGAGCTGCCCGTAGAAAGCCTCGCGATATTGCGCCGCGTTCTTCAGCCGCGGCTCGACGCGATCGGGGCGGCCGCAGCGCATATCGGCGCGCGCCGCCCAATACAGCCCCGCCGCGCGCAGATCGATGTCGCCGGCGCGGGTCGAGACGCCCTCGAAGCCGTTCGCCGCTGCCGCGCAATCGCCGGTGCGCCACGCCGAGAGCGCGGAGGTCCAGCGCGCCTGCACCGCCCAGTCGCCATAGCCGGTCGCGCCGCGATCGCCGAGCCGCCGGGCATCGGCGTCGAGCCCCTGGAGGAAATAGATCCACGCGACGCGCGCGGTCCATTCGGTCTGCGCCTCGGGCGAGAGACCGCTGGTCGAATCGAGCAGCGCCTCGGCCTCGCGCCCCATATCGGCCTTCACATAAGGCTGCATCTGCGCCGCGAGCGTCGCGGCGATCTGGTCGCTGCGCGTCGCCTTGGCGCGGATGCGGTTGGGGGCGCCGTCCTGCCAGATCAGCCGCTGTGCACCGGGAAGCGGAGGCAGATCGGTCGCGCCACGCGCGCGGGCGAGCCGGGTGAGCGCCTCGGCCTGCGGCAATTCAGGGGCCTCGGTGAGCAATTTGACCAGCGCGTCGAGCTCGACGCGCGGCGACCCCTTGGCGGTGTAAAGCTCGGCCAGCGCATAGCTGTGGAGCGGCCCCGGCGCCATTGCGGCGAGCCCGAGCTGCGCATCCTGCCAGCGTTGCTCGCGGATCGCGGCGAACACCGCACGATAGCCGCTGCGCTGTTCGGGGGTGAGTTGCGCCGGGATCGCCGATCGCGCGGCGGAAAGGGTGGCGGTAGCAGAAGCGGAAGCCGCAGCGGACGGCAGGGGATCGGCCGTGGCAATCCCCGTCGCCAGCGCGGCAAAGCCCGCTGCGACGAATTTCGCAATCACGCCTGCAACCCCCCGATCAGCAACTGTAGGTCCCTCCACGCATCGGCCTTCGCGGCCGGGCGTTCCCGCAACAGACGCGGGTGATGGCTGGCCACCACCTCGGTCCTTCTTCCACCTTTATGTTCAACAAGGTGCAAACGCCCACGGGTTTCCGCGACATCCGCCGCCAGCAACGCACGACTCGCCGCATTTCCTAGCGCGAGCAGCCTTTTCGGGGCGACCAGCGCGACATGATGGCGGGTGATTTCGAACAATGCCGCCTCGGCTTCGCGCGGCACGCGGCCGGCGATCGGTCGTGCCGCGGCGACCGCCGCGAGATGCACCTGGGCGCGGGTCAATCCGATCGCCGCGAGCATCCGATCGAACAATCGCGCCAGCTCGCCCGAGAGCAGAGCGTCGCGGTCGTCGCGTTCGGGGCAATCGACCAGGATCATCACATCGGCGACCGCGGGACCGCTCGCCGGAACGAGCGCGCCGCCCC
>NZ_MKRR01000111.1:178187-189853 GCF_001897045.1 Sphingomonas sp. 66-10 | reverse complement strand
GGGAGGACGAGCGGCGCGCGTGCGACGGCGACGGCGGGCGCAGCGGGTGCCTCGCCGCGCCGCTCGGGCATGCGCTGCTCCGCGACGCGCGGTTCCGCTTCGGGCTCGGGCGCGGCCAGCCAGTCGAACGGCTCGTCGCTCGCGAGCATGTCGACCCCGGCGGCCTGCCACCATTCCAGCGTGCTCGCCGCTGCCTTGTTCCAGTCGAAAATCTGCTCAGCCCCCATCGCGTCTATTAGGATTGGCGTTGACGCGCGGGTCAATTGCCGTGAGAGCCGTTCGGGGACAAGTCGTTGTCGGATCGCGCCCGGATGGGAACACGGGAGTGTCGGGGGCACGGGAGAATATGATGAGCGAACGCGAATCGATGCCTTATGACGTGGTGATCGTCGGTGCAGGCCCCGCGGGGCTCAGCGCGGCGATCCGGCTGAAGCAACTCGCCGCCGAGAAAGAGGCGGAGATTTCGGTCTGCGTGCTGGAAAAGGGCTCGGAAGTCGGCGCGCATATCCTGTCGGGTGCGGTGATCGATCCGCGCAGCCTCGACGAATTGCTCCCGACGTGGCGCGACGACGGCTGCCCGCTGGCCGAGGTGCCGGTGCGCGAGAATCTGCACTGGATCCTGACGCGCGGCCGCAAGTTCGACATGCCGCATTTCCTTACCCCGCCGTTCATGCACAACAAGGGCACCTACACCGGGTCGCTCGGCAATCTGTGCCGCTGGCTGGCCGAGAAGGCGGGCGAGCTCGGCGTGGAGATCTTCCCCGGCTTCGCCGCGGCGGAGATTCTCTACGACGAACAGGGCCGGGTGAAGGGCGTCGCGACCGGCGACATGGGGGTCGCGCGCGACGGCGAGCATAAGCCCGATTACCAGCCGGGGCTCGAGCTCCACGCAAAATATACCTTCTTTTCGGAAGGATGCCGCGGGCATCTGACCAAGCAGCTGATCCGTCAGTTCGATCTCGATGCGGATAGCGATCCGCAGGTCTATGGCCTGGGGATCAAGGAATTGTGGGATATCGATCCCGCGCTGCACGAGCCGGGGCGGGTGATCCACACCCAGGGCTGGCCGCTTTCGGAGACCGACGGGTCGAGCGGCGGCGGCTGGATCTATCACCAGGCGAACGGCCAGCTCAGCATCGGCTTCGTCACCTGGCTCAACTACACCAACCCGCATCTCTCGCCGTTCCAGGAGATGCAGCGCTGGAAGACCCACCCGCAGGTCGCCGCGCTGCTCAAGGGCGGCAAGCGCGTCAGCTATGGCGCGCGCGCGATCAGCGACGGCGGGCTGCAATCGATCCCCAAGTTGACCTTCCCCGGTGGCGCGCTGATCGGCGATTGCGCCGGCTTCCTCAACGTGCCGCGGATCAAGGGCACGCATACCGCGATGAAATCCGGGATGATGGCGGCCGAGGCGGCGGTCGAGGCGATCGTCTCGCAACGCGAGCTCGACGAGCTGACTGCCTATCCCGCGGCGTTCGAGCAGAGCTGGGTGAAGAAAGAGCTGTCGATCGTCCGCAACGTCGTCCCGCTGGTCAAAAAATTCGGCGAGTTCATGGGATCGGGGCTTGCCGGCATCACGATGTGGCTCGAATATTTCGGGATCAAGGTGCCGTTCACGATGCACCACCACCCGGACAACGAGACCTTGTGGCGCAAGGATCTCGTCCCGAAGATCGATTATCCCAAGCCCGACGGCGTGCTGACCTTCGACCGGCTCTCCTCGGTGTTCCTGTCGAACACCAATCACGAGGAAGATCAGCCGGTCCATCTGACGCTCAAGGACCCGTCGATCCCGGTCGATTACGATCTGCCGATGTTCGACGAGCCGGCGCAGCGTTATTGCCCGGCGGGCGTTTATGAGATCGTCGGCGAGGAGGAAGGCAATCCGCGCTTCGTGATCAACGCGCAGAATTGCGTCCACTGCAAGACGTGTGACATCAAGGACCCGACCCAGAATATCACCTGGGTCGTGCCAGAGGGTGGCGGTGGCCCGAATTATCCCAACATGTGAGTGGCGTACGGACGACGCCTTTCCCGCTAGGGATGCTCCACCCCGGCGCAGGCCGGGGTCCAGTTGCCACCGGCCCGATGCTGGATCCCGGCCTTCGCCGGGGTGGAAGGAATAACGTGGATCGTAGCCTCCAAACAGTCGCCAGGAATGCGTTGCTCGCCCTGAGTATGGGCATCGCCGCCGCGACACCGGCGCTCGCGGTGTCGCGCACGGCCGAGAGCGGGCTGCTCGCCTATCTCGCGGCGCGCGCCGACGATGCGGACGGCGACGGATCGGAAGCGGTGCGGCGCTATGCCGCCGCGCTGGCCGATACCCCGGGGAATAGCGAGGTGGCGCTCCACGCCTATCGTGAGGCGCTGGTGGTGGGGGACGATCGGCTGCTCGATCGCGCAATCGCCACGCTGGCCGCGCAGGGCGCCGCGCCCCCCGATGCCGCGCTGGTGTCGCTCGGTGCGGCCGCGCGCGCACGCGATCTCGCCGCCGCCAATGCCGCGATCGACCGGCTCGCGGGCGGGCAACTCGTGATTCTCGCCGCGCCGCTGCGCGCCTGGGCGATGCAGGAGCGTGGCGGCGACGCGCTCGACGTGCTCGCGCAGCGCCCGCGCGATTCGGTCGCGCGGCGGCTCGATGAGGAAAGCCGTGCGCTGCTGCTGATCGCGCGCGGTCGATATGACGATGGCGTCGCCGCGCTGCGCGCCGTGCTCGGCAACGACCAGGCCGCGATCGACCTGCGCATCGCGGCGGCGCGGTTGCTGCGCGGCGCAGGGCAGGACGAGCGCGCACGCGCGATGCTCGGCGGCCCGGCATCGCCGCTCGCCGCTTTGTACGACCGGCTGCCGGCGGCGAAGCCCTCGCTCGCGTTCGGCGCGGCGGTGCTGTTCGTGCGGCTGGCGGACGATCTCGCCGCGGGCGATCCGGGGCCGATGTCGATCGCGCTGTCGCGCGCCGCGCTGCGCGCCGAGCCGGGCAACGATCGCGCGCGGCTGCTGCTCGCCGACGCGCTGTCGCGGCTGGACCGCACCGATCGTGCGCTTGCGGTGCTCGACGGGGTCGACAAGGCGGGGGTCTATGCCGCCACCGCCAATGCCGCGCGGATCGCGATCCTCGCCGGGGTGGAGCGCTACGACGACGCGATCGCGATCGCCGCGCCGCTCGCCCAGCCGCAGGACGCGCCCGATGTCGCGCTCGCCACGCTCGGCGACCTGTTGCTCGCCGCCAACCGGCCGAAGGAGGCCGCGCCGGTCTATCGCCGGCTGCTCGATCGCCCCACAGCGACGGTGCGGTGGGAGCCGTGGCTGCAATATGCCGCGTCGCTCGACGGCGGCGGGGACTGGCCGGCGGCACGCACCGCATTGCTCCGCGCACAATCGATCGCGCCCGACGAGCCCGCGGTGCTCAACTATCTCGGCTATGGCGATGTGACCCACGGCGGCGACGTGCCTAAGGCGCTGGCGTTGCTCGAACGCGCCAGCGCGCTGCGCCCGACTGATGCGGCGATCACCGATTCGCTCGGCTGGGCGTGGTATCGCACCGGCAATGTCGCCAAGGCTTTGCCGCTGCTCGAACGCGCCGCGCAGGCCTCGCCCGACAATGCCGAGATTGGCGAGCATCTCGGCGATGCCTATTGGGCCGCCGGACGCCGCTACGAAGCGCGCTATGCGTGGCGCGCGGCGCAGGTGGTGGCCGACGCCAAGGACCGGGATCGTCTCGCGACCAAGATCGCCGACGGCCTGTGAACGACGGTACGATTGTCGAGCTGGCGCCGGCCAAGCTCAATCTGGCGCTGCACGTCCGCCGGCGACGTGCGGACGGCTATCACGATCTCGAAACCCTGTTCGCTTTCTGTCGCGACGGCGATGTGATCAGGCTGGCGCCGGCCGTGGCCGATACGTTTGCGATCACCGGGCCGTTCGGCGCGACGCTGGCGGCGGAGGGCGATAATCTCGTCACGCGCGCGCGCGATGCGTTCCGGGCGGCGTTCGGCGTTGCAGCGCCGTGCGCGATCGAGCTGGAGAAGAACCTGCCGATCGCCTCGGGGATCGGCGGCGGTTCGGCCGATGCGGCGGCGACATTGCGCGCGCTTGCGCGGTGGCACGATGTCGCGCCGGACGAGTCGCGGCTGTTCGGGATCGCCGCGCGGCTCGGCGCGGACGTCCCTGCCTGCCTGCTCGGCAAAAGCGCGATCGGCGAGGGGCGCGGCGACGAGCTGCGCGTCGTCGACGGGCTGGCGGGCAGGGGGGTGTTGCTGGTCAACCCCCGCGTCGCGGTGTCGACCGCGCGGGTGTTCGCCGGCTGGGACGGGGTGGATCGCGGCGCGATCACCGGCGATCCGGCGGAAGATCGCAACGACCTCACCGCGCCCGCGGTCGCCGCCGCGCCCGAGATCGCGACGGTGCTCGGCGCGCTGGAGGCACTGGCGAACGCGCGACTGGTGCGCATGTCGGGCTCCGGCGCGACCTGTTTCGCCTTGTTCGACGCGCCGGCCGATGCGCGTTCCGCGGCGGCGGCGATCGGCGCGGAACACCCCGGCTGGTGGTGGCTGGCCAGCGAATTGGCGTGATTTTCACGGGTTGAAGGAAATTTTTGTTCCCCTCTTGTTCATGTGGAACAAATCGGATACTAACACGGCGACGCGTTGAATGGTTCACGCGCTTGGTCTAGCGACGAGGGCTCCACAATGGCCGCCAACCTCAAGGTGATCGATAACGGCATGGCAATCGCGAACGCAGACCGTCAGAAGGCGCTCGACGCCGCATTGGCGCAGATCGACCGGGCTTTCGGCAAAGGCTCGGCGATGAAACTCGGCCAGCGCGAGATTCTGAAGGTGGAGACGATCTCCACCGGCAGCCTCGGGCTGGATATCGCGCTCGGCGTCGGCGGGCTGCCGCGCGGGCGCATCGTCGAAATCTACGGGCCGGAAAGCTCGGGCAAGACGACGCTGGCGCTCCACGCGATCGCCGAGGCGCAGAAGGCTGGCGGCACCGCGGCGTTCGTCGACGCGGAACATGCGCTCGATCCGGTCTATGCCAAGAAGCTCGGCGTCAACATCGACGAACTGATCGTATCGCAGCCCGATACCGGCGAACAGGCGTTGGAGATCGTTGATACGCTGGTACGCTCGAATGCGATCGACGTGCTGATCGTCGACTCGGTCGCCGCGCTGGTGCCGCGCGCCGAAATCGAGGGCGAGATGGGCGACAGCCATGTCGGCCTGCAGGCGCGGCTGATGAGCCAGGCGCTGCGTAAGCTGACCGGTACGATCAGCCGCTCGCGCTGTCTCGTCATCTTCATCAACCAGATCCGCATGAAGATCGGGGTGATGTACGGCTCGCCCGAAACGACGACCGGCGGCAATGCGCTCAAATTCTACGCCTCGGTCCGGCTCGACATCCGGCGCACCGGCTCGGTCAAGGATCGCGACGAGGCGATCGGCAACACCGTCCGCGTCAAGGTGGTGAAGAACAAGGTCGCCCCGCCGTTCAAGCAGGTCGAGTTCGACATCATGTTCGGCGAAGGCGTGTCGAAGATGGGCGAAGTGCTCGATCTCGGCGTCAAGGCCGGACTGGTCGAGAAATCGGGCTCGTGGTTCAGCTACGACAGCGTGCGGATCGGGCAGGGGCGCGAGAACGCCAAGCAGTTCCTGCGCGACAATCCCGAAATGGCCGAACGGCTCGAGCGCGCGATCCGCTCACGCACCGAGGGGCTGAGCGAGGAATTGATGGTCGGCCAGTCGGATCAGGATGACGTCTGATCGGCACCGATCTGTTCGAGGAATTTAGCTGAGCGGCGTCGTAAGCCGTCGCAACAACCGGGAAGGCCCGCTCCACTGACGGAGCGGGCCTTTCGTGTTTCGGCGCACCGTGTATCGTCGATCGTCAAGCGCTGGGGAGGGGATGGTCGATGACCAATGCGCAGGAATGGCAGGGCAGGGTCGGCAATACCTGGGCCGAGGAATGGCGGCTGACCGACATGAGCTTCGCCGGGCTCGCCGCGCCGCTTGACGCGGCGATCGCCGCCGCGGCACCGTCGAGCGGACGCGCGCTCGATATCGGATGCGGGGCGGGGGTGACGTCACTGGCGCTTGCTGCGGCGCGACCGGGGCTGTCGATCGTCGGGGTCGATCTCTCCGAGCAGCTCGTCGCGGTCGCGCGGGAGCGTGCCAGGGGCATCGCCAATCTCGATTATCGTTCGGCCAACGTGGTCGATTTCGCCGAGGCAACGCACGGCGCGGACCGTTTCGACCTCGCTTTCTCGCGGCACGGGGTGATGTTCTTCGACGATCCCGCAGCGGCGTTCCGCGCGATCGGCAGCGCGATCCGGCCGGGCGGTGCGCTGGTCTTCTCGTGCTTCGCCGCGATCGCGCGCAACCCTTGGGCGGAGGAGATTGCGGTCGCCGCCGGCGCGGCGGCGCCTGCACCGTCGCCGGACGGCGCCTATATCCCGGGACCGTTCGCCTTTTCCGATCCGCACTTTGTCCGCGGGCTACTCGAACAAGCAGGATTTTCCGCGCCGGCCCCGCAACTCGCCGACTATGCCTATCGCGCGGGGGAGGGTGTGAACGCGGTCGAGCGGGCGCTCCATTTCTTCCAGCGCATCGGCCCGGCCGCGCGATTGCTTGCCGCGATCGAGCCGGCGCAGCGCGCGCCGGTGCGCGAACGGCTGCGCGCGTTTCTCGCCGAGCGCGAACGCGACGGGGCGGTGACCTTCCCCGCAGCGGCGTGGATCTGGACCGCACGGGTGGAGGGGTGAGCGGGCCGGGCAGTCTCTGCTGGATTTGAGCGAGCGTCGCTTCTGCGTGTCTGTATACCGGGCATTTTCCACAACCGGCGTCACCCCCGCCTTGAGCCGGGGTCCATCGTGCCGCGAGCTTTACAGCAGGCCCCTCTTGCCCTGCGCCTGCCTCCCGGTGGATCCCGGCTCAAGGCCGGGATGACGAAGGGGGTAGGCGGCGCTCGACCTCCCTTGTGTTGAACTCCCCTGTGTCCCCGCGAAGGGCATCCATCAAAGTAAGACTTTGATGGGACCCAAGGCGGCGACACGGCCTGGGCTCCGGCCTTCGCGGGAGCACAAGGGAGGCTGAAGTATGACTGAATTACCGTAGGTTACGCGGTGATGTTAGAGGAAGGAGCCATATCCCGACCCCTCAGATCGCCCCCGAAAACGTGTCGCATTGCGCCGGATCGCCGCTGTCGAGCCCGCGTTTGAGCCACGCCTGGCGCTGCGCCGAGGTGCCGTGGGTGAAGCTGTCGGGCACGACGCGGCCCTGCGCTTCCTTTTGCAGCGTATCGTCGCCGATCGCCTGCGCGGCGGTCATGCCTTCCTCGACGTCGCCCGGATCGAGCCGGTTGCGGTTCTGCGCCGCCCACACCCCGGCAAAGCAATCGGCCTGCAATTCCAGCCGCACCGAAAGATGGTTGCCCTCGGCTTCGCTCGCGCGCGCCTGCTGGCGGCGGACCTGATCGGAGGTGCCGAGCAGATTCTGGATATGATGGCCGAATTCGTGCGCGATCACATAATCCTGCGCGAAATCACCGGCGGCGTGGAAACGGTCCTGGAGTTCCCGGAAGAAGCTGGTGTCGAGATAGATGCCCTGATCGGTCGGGCAATAGAACGGGCCCATCGCCGATTGCGCCGCGCCGCACCCCGATTGCCCGAGCCCCGAATAGAAGACGAGCTTGGGCTGGGCGAAGCGCTGCCCCGATTGCGCGAAGATCGCCGACCAGGTCTTGTCCGCCGAGCTGAACGCGTTGCACGCCGAGCGACTCGACGCATCGACCGAGCAGGCCGCGGTCGCGCCGCCGCCCGCGCTGTGGCGCCCGGTCTGCACCTGCGGCGCCCCGCCGGTGCTCGTCCCGCCGCCGAGCATCCCGCCGAGATTGCCGAGCCCGCCGAACACCGCGAGCAGCAGGAGCACCACGACGATCCCGCCGCAGCCGAAGCGGCTGCCGATCAGCGGCAACAGCCCGAGCAGCATCCCGCCACCGCCGCCGCCGAAATTGCTGCCGCCGAAATTCTCGCCGCGCTGATCTTCGACATTGATGTTCGGATCGAAATCGTCGAGCCGCATCGCGCTGCCCCCCGTTCGGTTGAAGGTCCGTCGCCCAAATGCGCGAATTGAACCCACGGTTGCAAGGGGCGCGCTTGATCGCGCGCGCGGCGACGTGCAGGAACGCGGGCGATGGCCGATGTCGAACCACGCCGCCGCCGCGCCAAGGCGCTGCCCCTGCCCGATACGGTGGCGCTGGTGCTGCAGGGCGGCGGCGCGCTCGGCAGCTATCAGGCAGGAGTGATCGAGGCGCTGTCCGCCGCGGCGATCGAGCCCGATTGGGTGGCGGGGATCTCGATCGGCGCGGTCAATGCCGCGATCATCGCCGGTAACCCGCCCGAGCGGCGGGTGGAGCGGCTGCGGCGATTCTGGGATCAGGCGACGAGCTGGCTGCCGAGCTTCCCGATCCTGCCCGACGATATGGTGCGCGAATTCGTCCACGAATGGTCCGCCGGGTTCGTCGCGATGGCCGGGGTGCCGGGGTTCTTCGGCCCGCGCTTCATCCCCCCGTTCATGGCGGTGCCCGGCACGCCCGAGGCGCTGAGCTTCTATGATTCGCGGCCGTTGCAGCAGACGCTCGACGAACTGGTCGACTGGGAACTGCTCAATCGCGGCCCGGTTCGGCTGTCGGTCGGCGCGGTCGACCTGGAAAGCGGCAATTTCCGCTATTTCGATACCAGGGAGGAGTGGATCGACGCGCCGCACATCATGGCCTCGGGCGCGTTGCCGCCCGGGCTGCCGCCGGTCGAGATCGACGGCAATCTCTATTGGGACGGCGGGCTGGTTTCCAACACTCCGCTCCAGCATGTGCTCGACAATCAGCGCGAGGCGATGATCGTCTTCCAGGTCGATCTGTTCTCCGCCGCGGACAAGCGCCCGCGCACGATCATGGACGTGCTCGCGCGCGCCAAGGAGATCACTTTCTCCAGCCGCACCCGCCAGATCACCGATCAGCTGCTGCGTCAGCGCAAGGAACGCGAGCTGGTGCGCAAGGTGCTCGCCAAGCTCCCCGCGGACCTGCACGACGACCCGGAGGTCAAGGCGCTGACGAAGGTCGCGGCGGAACAGCCGGTCAGCCTCGTCCACCTGATCTATCGCGCCAATGCGTGGGAGGGCGGCGCGCGCGATTTCGAATTTTCGACCCGCACGATGCGCGAGCATTGGGCCGCCGGCCAGGCGGCGGTGGAGGCGACGATGGCCAATGCCGAGCTGGTCGCCGAAAACATCCTCACCGGCCGCACCGCGGCCTTCGACATGACGCGATAGGAGCAAATGATGTTTCTGAAGGGCAAGAGCGCGGTCATCACCGGATCGACCTCGGGCATCGGGCTGTCGATCGCCAAGGCGTTCGCCGCCGAGGGCGCCGCGGTGGTGATCAACGGCTTCGGCGATGCGGCGGCGATCGAGCAGGAGCGTGCCGGGCTCGCTGCGCTGAGCGGTGCGCAGGCGCTGTACGACGCGGCGGACATGACCAAGCCCGATCAGATCGCGGCGATGATCGTCCGCGCACACGATACGCTCGGCGGGCCGGACATCATCGTCAACAATGCCGGCATCCAATATGTTGCGCCGGTCGATCAGTTCCCGACCGAGAAATGGGACGCGATCATCGCGATCAACCTGACCAGCGCGTTCCACATGATGCACGCCGCGGTGCCCTATATGCGCGAGAAGAAATGGGGCCGGATCATCTCCACCGCCTCGGCGCATAGCCTCGTCGCCAGCCCCAACAAATCGGCCTATGTCGCGGCCAAGCATGGCATCGCCGGGCTGACCAAGACGGTGGCGCTGGAAACCGCGACCGCCGGGATCACGGTCAATTGCATCTCGCCGGGCTATGTCTGGACCCCGCTGGTCGAAAACCAGATCCCCGATACGATGAAGGCGCGCAATATGACGCGCGAGCAGGTGGTCAACGACGTGCTGCTCGATGCCCAGCCGACCAAGCAGTTCGTCACCCCCGAGCAGGTCGCGGCGCTGGCGGTGTTCCTGTGCCGCGACGAGGCATCGCAGATCACGGGCGCGAATCTGTCGGTCGACGGCGGCTGGACCGCGGCGTAAGCATGCGGGTGGATGTGCGCCTGAACCAAAGAGGGGCCGAATGGCGATATTGATCGCGCTTGCCGCGCTGGTGGCGTGTCAGGCCGGGGCGGCGGAGGTCGTGCCGGTCGAGGGCGGCGCGAAGAATCTCAACGCCACCCCCGAATGCCGCACGGCCGAAGTGGCGTGGCGCCGCGCCGCCACCGCCGCCGATCGCGAGCGGCTGCGCAACTGGCGGGTGTCGTGGCTCGCGGCGCTCGACGAGGCCAAGGCCGGCGGCGGGGCGAGCGAGATCGCCGCCGATGCCGATCTGTTCGATCCCGATCGGTCGCTCGACAATCCTTTGCCGCCGGTCGGCACATATCGCTGCCGGATCGTCAAGCTCGGCGCCGCGCATCAGGTGAACCGCGATTATGTCGCCTTGCCGTCCGCCAAATGCAGCGTCGGGCAGGACAGCGGCGAAACCTGGTTCGCGATCGACGACGGGACGCAACGCCCGATCGGCCGGCTGTTTCCCGGGCCGCCGGGGCGGGGGGTCTTCCTCGGCACGCTCGAGCTGGGCGATGAGCGGCTGCCGCTTACCTATGGCGTCGACGATCAGCGCAACATCATCGCTTATGTCGATCGCGTCGGCGAGAAGCGCTGGCGGCTGCTGATCCCGGCCCCGCATTTCGACGCAAAGGCGGAACTGATCGAGATCACGCCGGGCGGGTGAGCCTGGCCTTGCCGCCTTCCTCCTCCCCTCCCTGGTGAAGGGAGGAACTGGCGGTGGGTGGGTATGAGGCGTGCGATCCGGTGCCCCTCGAGCCAACCCACCCCCGACCCCTACCTTGTTCAAGGGAGGGGAGAAGCAAGCGGGTGGGGAGCAAAGTAAAGCCGGGCTACTGCCCGAAGCCCGCCGCGCTGGCCTGCGCGATTGCCTCGCGCGCGGCGGCGATCAGCGCGCTCGCCTTGGCCTCGCATTCGCGCTGCTCATAGACCGGGTCCGAATCGGCGACGATACCGGCGCCTGCCTGCATATGGATCGTCCCGTCCTTCACCACCGCGGTGCGCAGCACGATGCACGAATCCATCGAGCCGTCGGGGGAGAAATAGCCGACGCCGCCGGCATAGGCGCCGCGGCGCTCGGGCTCGAGCTCGGCGATGATCTGGCATGCGCGGACCTTGGGCGCGCCGCTCACCGTCCCCGCCGGGAAACCCGCGAGCAACGCGTCGATCGCGTCATGCGCCGGATCGAGCCGGCCGACGACGTTCGACACGATGTGCATCACATGGCTGTAGAATTCGACCATATAGCTGTCGGTCACCGTCACGCTGCCGGCGGCGGCGACGCGGCCGACGTCGTTGCGGCCGAGATCGAGCAGCATCAGATGCTCGGCGCGCTCCTTGGGGTCGGCGAGCAGGCTGGCGCGGTTCGCCTCGTCCTCGCTCGCGGTGCGGCCGCGCGGACGGGTGCCCGCGATCGGGCGGATCGTCACCTCGCCGTCGCGCGCGCGGACGAGGATCTCGGGGCTTGAGCCGATCAGCGCGAACCCCGGCAGATCGAGGTGATAGAGGAAGGGCGAGGGG
>NZ_MKRR01000111.1:164613-178170 GCF_001897045.1 Sphingomonas sp. 66-10 | reverse complement strand
CGCCCGCAGTGATATAATCCTTCGCCCGCGCGACCATCTCGCCGTAGCGACCCGCCGGCAGCACCGGGTTGAGCGCGATCTCGGCGGGATCGCCGGTGACGCGCGGCGGCAGCGCGGCGGAAGCGAGGCGGGCCTCGACCGCATCGAGCCGTTCGTCGGCCTCGGCAACGATCGCCGCGGCATCGCGCGTCGCATCGGGCCATGCCGGCGCGACGAGGAACAAGGCATCGGCGAGCCGGTCGAACACCAGGATCACCGTCGGCCGTACGAACATCATGTCGGGCAAGCCGAGCGGGTCGGCGGCGGGAATCGCGAGATTTTCCGCGAGCGCCATCGTCTCATAGCCGAAATAACCGACGAGACAGGCGAGCGCCGCAGGCAATTCCGCCGGCACCTCCGCGCGGCACTCGGCGACGAGCTTGCGCAGCGCGGCGAGCGTCGGCTCGGGGCAGGGGGCGAAGGCGTCGCGATCGGTCAGCCAGCGCGGGTTGATCGCTGCGTCGTTTCCTTGAGCGCGGAACACCAGATCGGGGGCGAGCCCGATCAGGCTGTGGCGCCCGCGCACCGATCCGCCCTCGACCGATTCGAGCAGGAAATCGCCGCGCCCCGGCTCGATCAGCTTGAGCGCGGCGGCGACCGGGGTCTCGGTATCGGCGATGCGCCGGCGCCAGACGAGCGCCGGCTTCCCCGCGGCGAGCGTGGCGACGGCGGGGTTGCTGGGCGCCACGTTATTGATTGGACGCGTCCTTGCCCGAAAGGTCGGCCTTGATCCGCGCGAGTTCGGCGGCGTTGCGGGTCACCTTCACCTCGGCCTTGACGGCATTGGTGAACTGCTCGGCATATTCGCGCCCGACCAGCCGGCCGAGATCGCGGCGCGTCGAGGCGAGCAGCGGCGGCATGCTGGCGGCATCGCCGGCGACGATCGTGTCGAGCTTGACGATCAGCCAGCCCGCGCCGCCCGGCGCCTCGAGCATCCGCGCGCCGCCGCCGGGCAGGCTGAACAGCATCGCGAGCGCCGGATCGACCCCGCGCGGGTTGCTGGCGAGCTGGCCGCGTACCGCGCCGATCGGCTGGATCTTGGCGCCCTTCGCCCCGGCCTCGTTGAGCGCCTGGGCGAGCGGGGTGCCCTTCTGCACCTTGGCGAGCGCGGCGGCGGCGGCGGCGCGGGCCGCCCTGCGCGCGCGATCGGCCTGGACGTCCTTCACCACCGCCTCGCGCACCTGCGCCAGCGGGCGCGGCGCGGCGTGGACGATGCGATCGAGCGCGACCAACGCGAAGCTGCCGTCGGGGGCGGTCTGCACCATTACCGGCGCGTCGCCTTCCTCGGCCGCGAACGCCGCCTTGATGATCTCGGCCAGCGCCGGATCGGGCTTGGACGCGGGATCGTCGGGGTTGAGCCCGGTCGCGGTCAGCGCCGGGGTCGATTGCGCGGTGAGCTTGTTGTCGCCGACCAGCTCGGCGAAATTGGCATTGTTCGCGATCGCATCGTCGAGCTTGTCGTGGACAGCGCCCAGCGCCGCGACGGTCTTCTGCTGGGTCAGCGCCTTGGCGATTTCCTCACGCGCCTCGGCGAGCGACTTGGCCGCGACCTGCTCGACCGCGTCGACGCGCGCGACGACGAAGCCGACCGCGCCCTTCGCCGGGCCGACGGTCGCGCCCTTCGCCGCGCCGAACACCGCATCGGCGGCGGCGGGGGAGGTCTGCGCGGCGTAAGCGCTCTTTTCCACGGTGTTGATCGTGCGCGGTTCGAGCCCGACGGCGCGCGCCGCATCGGCGATCGGCGCGCCGCCCTTCACCTTGGCGGCGAGCGCCTCGGCGGCCTTCTGGTCGAGCACGACGACCTGGGTGATCGTGCGCTTTTCCTTCGCCGCATATTTCGCGCGGTCCTTGTTATACGCCGCCGCGATTTCCGCCTCGCTCGGCTGGATCTGCGCCTTGAGCGAATCCGGGGTGACGCGGGCGTAGCGGATCACGCGGCGCTCCGGCACGGTGTAGCGCGCGGCGTTGTTCTTGTAGAACGCCTGCAACTCGGCATCGGTCGGCGCCGGGCCGGTCGGCATCGCCGCCGCCGGCAGCAGCGCGATCTGCCCCGAACGGCGTTCGAGCAGCAGCGAGGCATAAGGCAGCGAGAAGGACGCCGGCATCTGCGCCGCGCCGATCGTCGGGGCGAGCAGGAAGCGCGCCATCGCCTGTTGCGCAATCTCGCCCTGCACCTGCGCGTCGGTCATCCGGCGCTGCTGGAGCACGCGCTCGTAGATCTTCTGGTCGAACTTGCCGCTCGGCCCCTGCAGCGCAGGAATGCCCTGCAGCTCGCTGCCGACCAGCGCGCGGCTCACCGCCATGCCCTGATCCTGCCCGAACTGCTCGAGCGCGATCCCGGTAAGCAGCTGATCGAGCACGCCTTCCACCCCGCCGCCGGCGACGAAGGCGGGCATGTCGACGGTCGGATTTTCCTGGCGAAGCTGGTTGAGCTGATCGCCGACGCGCTGCTTGAGCTGGGCTTCACCGATCGCGACCCGCCCGACGCGCGCGACGGTGGTCTTGGTCATCCCGCCGGAGCCGGAGGCGAGCCCGGTAACGTCACCCGCGGCAAATGCGATTGCGATCACGCCGAGCGTGAGGAAGGTGATGACCAGACCGGCCTTTGAATTGATGATCCGCCGGAAAAAGCCGAGCATGCGCGTTGAAATCCGTAAAGTTGCGGTTGGAGGCTTTAGGGGGGGCGAACGGTGGCATCAAGGCCGCACCGGGTTGACGAACGGTTTGCGTCGCGATTGACCCTGACGGTGGCATCGCGCGCCCGGCATCGCTATCGCCCGTCCGAACACGATCGAAGGGAGCATCATGCGTCGTAAGCTGGTTGCCGGAAACTGGAAAATGAACGGGTCGCTCGCCAGCCTTGCCGAGCTCGATGGGATCGGCGCGGCGCTCGATCCGCGGATCGATGTCGCGATCGCGGTGCCCGCGACGCTGATCGCCCCGGCCGCAGCGCGCGCGGCTTTCCCGATCGGGGCCGAGGATGTCCACAGCGCCGACAGCGGCGCGCATACCGGCTGCATCTCGGCGGCGATGGCGAAGGAGGCGGGCGCGGCCTTCTCGATCGTCGGCCATTCCGAGCGGCGGCAGGGCCAGTGCGAGAGCGACGCCGATGTGAAGGCCAAGGCCGAAGCGCTCAGGCGGCACGGCATGAACGCGATCCTCTGCGTCGGCGAAACGCTCGACGAGCGCGAGGCCGGGCGTGCGGTCGCGGTGGTCACCGCGCAGGTGCGCGCCTCGCTTCCCGAGGGCGCGGCGGGTGACTGGCTCGCGATCGCCTATGAACCGATCTGGGCGATCGGCACCGGCCGCACCGCCACCGTCGAGGATGTCGAGGCGATGCACGGCGCGATCCGCGCGACGCTGGTCGAACTGCTCGGGGCCGAGCCGGGCGCGGCGGTGCGGCTGCTCTATGGCGGGTCGGTGACCGCGGACAATGCCGCGGCGCTGCTCCACGCGCGCGACGTCGATGGCGCGCTGGTCGGCGGGGCAAGCCTCACCGCGGCCAAGTTCGCGCCGATTATCGCGGCGGGGGCGTAATCTGCCAACGCCGGGGTGGGGTGACGCCACCTTGTGTCCCCGCCTTGGGCCCCAGTCTGGGCTCCCGCCTTCGCGGGCGCACATAGGGTGGGCACTACCGGTGGCTGATCTCGATCTCGACCGTCACCGGATCGCCCAGCGACACCCCGGTTTCCGCGCGCACCGCATCCTTGAGCGGCACCAGATAGCTCCCGTCGCGCGGAAACAGCGAGGTGGTGAAGCTGGCGCCGCCGATCGCCACCGTCACCGGCACGACGCCCCAGCCATAGCTCGCGACGCGCGCCGCCGCCTTGATCGCGGCGGCATGTTCGCGCGGGACGGGGGCGAAGAAGAACGGCGCCGGCCCGCGCCAGTGGATCACTTCGCTGTCAAAGGTGATCGCGAGCAGCGGGCCGTCGCTCATGAATAGCGCGCCTTGAGTACCTCCCACGCCGCGCGCAGCCCCAGCGCGTCGCCGCCCTTGGGCCGCCCCGCCTTGGCCGCCGGGCGCCACGCGAAGGTATCGACATGCGCCCAGGCGATATTGTCGGGGACGAAACGGCGCAGGAACAGAGCGGCGGTGACCGCCCCGGCAAACCCGCCCTCGGGCGAATTGACCATATCGGCGACGTCGGATTTGAGCATCTCGTCATAGCCGTCCCACAAGGGCATTCGCCACAAGGGGTCGCGGACGCGGACCGACGCGTCGAGCAATTCGGCCGCCAGCGCATCGTCATTGGCGAACAGCGGCGGCAGATCCGGCCCCAAGGCGACCCGTGCCGCGCCGGTCAGCGTCGCGAAATCGAGGATCAGCGCGGGCTCCGCCTCGACCGCCTTGGCCAGCGCATCGCCGAGGATCAGCCGGCCCTCGGCATCGGTGTTGGTATTCTCGACCGTCAGCCCCTTGCGCGTCCTGAGTACGTCGCCGGGGCGGAAGGCGTTGCCCGAAACCGCATTCTCCACCGCCGGGATCAGCAAATGGAGCCGCACCTTGAGCCGCGCGGCCATCACCAGCCCGGCGAGCGCCAGCATATGCGCCGCGCCGCCCATATCCTTCTTCATCAGCCGCATGCCCGCGGCGGGCTTGATATCGAGCCCGCCCGAATCGAAGCACACGCCCTTGCCGACCAACGCGATGCGCGGATGCGCCGCATCGCCCCATTCGAGCTCGATCAGCCGCGGCGCGTTTTCCTTCGCCGCCGCGCGCCCGACCGCGTGGATCATCGGATAGCCCGTCGCCAGCGCATCGCCGCGCGTCACGTTGAGCGTCGCATTATGCTTCTTGGCCAGCGCTTCGGCCGCCGCCTCCAGCTCCGCCGGGCCGAGATCGCCCGCGCCCGTATTGACCAGATCGCGCACCAGCGCGGTCGCCTCGGCGACGCGCAGCGCCTCCTCGATCCGTGCCGGCTCGCCCGACAGCAGCACGCGCGGCTCGGCCGGATCGGCGCGATAGCGGTCGAAGCGATATTGCCCGAGCAGCCAGCCGAGCATCGCCGCCCCGGGCTCGCCCGACGCGAGCCGATAGGTTCCCTCGGGCAGCGATGTGCCGAGCGAGGCGATTCGCCACGGCGATTCTTCGGGCTCGTTGCACACCAGCAGGTACGACCAGTCCTCCGCCGCCTCGCCGGGGAGCACCGCGCGCTCGCCGGCCTTGCCCGCCACCCGGTTCGCCGCGACCGTGCTGCGCACGCGCGGCGGCTGGCCGGCGAGCCAGTCGGCGAAGGCATCGGGGTGGACGATATGGAGCGCGCGCGCCGGCTGGCCGCGGTCGGGCTGAAGCATCGGTGAAAAGTCCGTCATGGGGCCACCAAAGCAGGACTTGTCCGCCCGCGCAACGCAGGCGGTTTGCAACTGGGGAGCGGGGCTCTACATCGTGCGCATGACCACGCACACCACCCGCATGCTGATCCTCGGTTCCGGCCCGGCCGGGCTCTCCGCCGCCATTTACGGCGCACGCGCCGGGATGCAGCCGATCGTCGTCCAGGGCATCCAGCCCGGCGGCCAGCTCACCACCACCACCGATGTGGAAAATTACCCCGGCTTCGCGGACGTGATCCAGGGGCCGTGGCTGATGGAGCAGATGCAGAAGCAGGCCGAGCATGTCGGCACGCGGCTGATGTGGGATACGATCGTCGAGGTCGATCTGACCAAGCGCCCGTTCCGGCTGATCGGCGACGGCGGCGATGTCTATGAGGGCGAGGTGCTGGTGATCGCCACCGGGGCGCAGGCCAAATGGCTCGGGATCGACAGCGAGGAAGCGATGAAGGGCAAGGGCGTCAGCGCCTGCGCGACCTGCGACGGCTTCTTCTATCGCGGCAAGAAGGTCGCGGTGATCGGCGGCGGCAATACCGCGGTCGAGGAGGCGCTGTACCTCACCAACCATTCCGACGACGTGACGCTGATCCACCGCCGCGATTCGCTGCGCGCCGAGAAGATCCTGCAGGAGCGGCTGTTCGCGCACCCCAACATCACGGTGCTGTGGAACAAGGAAGTCGCCGAATTCGTCGACGGCGGCGGCACCGCCGGGCTCGTCGCGCTCGATCTCAAGGATACCGCGACCGGCGAGGTTTCGCGGCTCGACGTGCAGGGCGGGTTCGTCGCGATCGGGCATCATCCGGCGACCGAATTGTTCCGCGGCCATCTCGCGCTCGACGACGACGGCTATATCGCGGTCCAGCCGGGGTCGACCCGCACCAGCGTCGCCGGTGTGTTCGCGTGCGGTGACGTGATGGACAAAATCTATCGTCAGGCGGTGACCGCGGCCGGCACCGGCTGCATGGCCGCGCTTGACGCGGAGCGTTTCCTGGCTGAGGCTGATTTCGAGAAATTGGCAGAAGCTGCTGAATAAGCACACGATTACCGGGGGGATCATGAAAGTCAGATTTGTACTCGCCGCGTCCGCGGCAATGATGTTGTTCGCCACGCCGGCGCTGGCGGCGGACAAGAAGGGCGACGCCGAAGCGGCGGAGAAGAGCGGCGATCCCGCGATCCCGCCGCCGGTCGTTTCGGTGACGCATCACACGGGGACGTTCGGCGGGGTGAAGATCGCCTATAAGGCGACCGCGGGCGAAACCTATCTCAAGGACAAGGACGGCAAGCCGCTCGCGGCGATCACCTCCTACAGCTATGTCAAGGAAGGCGCGGTCGATCCCAACCGGCCGGTGACCTTCCTGTGGAACGGCGGACCCGGATCGGGCTCGCTATGGCTGCAGATGGGGGCGTTCGGGCCCAAGCGCGTGGTGGTGCCGAGCGACGCCAAGGATGACGGCGCGCCGCCCTATCGCATGATCGACAATGCCGCGTCGCTGCTCGACGTCACCGATCTGGTGTTCATCGATCCTGTCGGCACCGGGTTCAGCCACGCGCTCGGCAAGACCGATCCCAAGGATTATTGGGGCGTCACCAAGGACGCCAAGTCGATGGCGGCGTTCATCCGGCTGTGGCTCGATGCCAACGGGCGTTGGAACGCGCCCAAATATATCGGCGGCGAAAGCTATGGCACCACGCGCTCCGCGGCGGTGATCAACGAGCTCGAGGGCAGCTACACCGATGTCGCGGTCAACGGCATCATCCTGATCTCCTCGATCCTGGATTTCAGCCAGGCGGCGGATTCCCCCGGCAACGAGCTGGGGTATGTCACCAATCTGCCGTCGATGGCGGCGACCGCCTGGTTCCACAACAAGGTGCAGGACAAGCCCGCGACCGTCGAGCAATTCGTCGCCGAGGCGAAGGCGTTCGCGATCGGACCCTATGCCTCGGCGCTGCTCAAGGGCAATGCGCTGAGCGCCGCCGAGCGCGCGCAGATCCTGCCGCAATTGTCGCGCTTTACGGGCGTGTCGCAAACCTATCTCGAACATGCCGACCTCCGGCTGTCGCCGGGTCGCTTCTACAAGGAGCTGCTGCGCGATCGCGGGCTGACGATCGGGCGGCTCGACACGCGCTATACCGGCAAGGATTACGACAATGCCGGGGAGGAGCCCGATAACGATCCGAGCTTCTACGGGATCGACGGCGCCTATACCGCGGCGATGAACCATTGGGTGCGCGAAGGGCTGAAATATTCCCCTGAGCGGGTCTACATCTCGATCGGCGGGGTGCGCGACTGGGATTGGAACATCGGCGGGCCGCGCGGCGGGGAGGGCTATCTCAACGTCGCGCCCTATATCGGCCGGGCGCTGCGCGAGAATAGCGGGCTCAGGGTGTTCGCCGGGCAGGGCTATTATGATTTCGCGACGCCGTTCTTCGGCGCCGAATATTCGCTTACCCGCACCGGGATGCCGACCGACGGACGCATCCAATGGCATTATTATAACGCCGGGCACATGATGTATGTGCGCGATGAGGATTTGCAGAAGCTTTCCAACGATATCCGCGCGTTTATTCGCGCGCGGTAACAAGATCGCGGATCGCCGCCGCCAGCGCGGCGGCGTCCGCCGGCCGCGCGAAGCTGTGCGATGCGGTGCGGACGGTGAGCGTGCGCGGCGCGATCCCGGCGCGGCGCGCGGCATCGGCATAAGCGATCGCGGTTGCATCCTGTTCGGCGAGGATGATGCGCGCATCGGTGCCCCAGGCGGCGATCGCCGCGAGCACGCCGGCGGTGAACGGATCATTCTGCGGACCGTTCTGCGAAATACGCCGTAACCCGCGGATAAGCTTGCCGATCGATACGCCGCCGGTGAGCAGTCGCCGCCACGTCGCCGGGTCGCGTAGCCGCGCGGCATAATGCGCGCGGATCGCCGGGGCGGGGGGCAGGTCGTCGCGCGGCTCGACCACCCAGGGATTGGCGAGCAGCACGCGATCGATCCCCGCGTCGCGCCCGTGATGCGCGAGCAACGTCGCGGCATCGCAATTGCCGAACGCGACCAGCGCGGCGACCTGTGGCGCCTCGCGCCGGAATGCCCCGCAGGCGGCGAGCAGATCGGCGCGCGCCGCGCGAAACCCGCGATTGGCACCCCCCGAATCCCCGACGCCGCGCCGGTCGTAGCGGAATACCGGCGTTCCTTCCGCCGCCAGCGTCGCGGCGAGCATCGCCATCCCGCGATGCGCCCCGCTGCGCAATTCGTTCCCGCCCGAGACGATCAACAGCCCGGTCGTGCCGTCCGCCTCGTCGAGCGAGCCGAGCAATTGATCCTCCTCGCACGGAAAGGCGATCAGCCGGCGCATATCGCGATCCAGTTGGCGAGATCGGTGGCGATCACTTCCTGCAGCGCCGGGTCGACCGCAGGCTCGCTCGCGCGCCACAGATTGCGGCCCGAAAGCAGGACGTCCGCCGGTCGCGGATCGCCCTCCAGCCGTGCGGCCTTCACCCGCGCGCCGGTCAGCGGCGCGGCGGCGGCGAGTTGGTCGAGCAGCGCGGGCGACAGCAAATTGCCGGCATAATCCGCATCCCCGCCGAGCTTGCGGAGGCGATCCAGTTCGCGGCGCTGATCCGTGCCGCTCAACGGCGCGAGGTGCCAGCGCCCGGCGAGCCGCGCGTCATTGTCGACCAGTGCGCCGCCGCGCCAGCTCATCGCGAACGCCGGCGTACCGAGGCTCGCCGCGGCATCGGCGAAGGCGTCGCGCCAGTCGGCCAGTGTCGCGTCGCGGGTTTCGATCAGGCTTTCGCCGGTGCCGGGCAGATCGGGCAGCGCCCCGCCGATCCCGCGCTCGGCGAGCCGGCGCAGCACGTCGATCGCTGCGGCGCGGGTGCGGTTGGCCTCTTCGAACAGCGGCAGCGCGACGACGACGACCGCGCCGTGCATCGGGCCGAGACGCAGCATCGCCTCGCGCCCGCCGCGCCAGGTGTAATGATCGATGCGGGGGGCGCTCAGGCCCGGACCTTGCCCGCCGCGAAGCGGGTCAGCGCGCCGAAGGTTTCGAGCATGTCGCCGTCGACGTCATCGTCGTCGATCGTGATGCCGAGCCGGTCTTCGAGCTCGGTCAACACCCCGGCGACGGCCATCGAATCGAGCTCGGGCAGCGCGCCGAACAGCGGCGTATCGGCGGTGAATGCCGCGACCTGCGCCTCGGGCAGCCCCAGCGCGTCGCGCAATACGCCGCGCACCGTCTGCTCGATATCGTCGTGGCCTTCCCGCTTCATGCGTGATCCCTTCCCCGCTGGGGAGGCGCGTTAAGGCCCAAAGGCGCACAGGGCAATGCCGCGATCGCGAGCCGGTCGATGTTCGCCGCGGCACCCCTGCACAATCCCGTCACCCCGGCCTTGAGCCGGGGTCCATCGGGAGGCAGACGCCGAGCAAGAGGCTCCAGCCGAAGAGCGTGCGGCACAATGGACCCCGGCTCAAGGCCGAGGTGACGGTGGGAGTAGGGCATCGCTCTCGAAATTGCCGAACGACGCCGCCTTGGGCTTCCCGCCGTCCGGCACGGCATGGCATGAGCGTTGGGGGATGAAATCTCCCCCGGCTTCGGTCATGGAGGGCCGATGGTGCCGCTCGATCCCGTCCCGCAGCCGATCGATCATGTCCTCGCCGGCGCGCCCGATGCGCCAGCGCTGATCGAGCGCGGGGAAACGCTCTCCTATCGCGACCTTGAGCAAGCGGTCGCGCGGCTGGCCGGCTGGCTCGCCGGGTTCGGCTTCGCCCCGGGCGATCGCGTCGCGAGCTGGCTGCCCAAGACCCGCGCCGCGTGCCTGATGCCGCTCGCCGCGCCGCGCGTGGGGCTGGTGCATGTGCCGATCAACCCGTTGCTCAAGCGCGCGCAGGTCGCGCATATCATGAGCGACAGCGGCGCAAGGCTGCTGCTGACCCAGCCGGCGCGCGCCGCGACGCTTGCATCCGAAGACCTGCCTGCGGGGGTCGTTCTCGCCGAGGCCGCCGGGGAAGGCGATGCGCTGCCGCGTTCTACTGCCGATCCGCAGGCGCTGGCGGCGATCCTCTATACCTCGGGGTCGACCGGGCGCCCCAAGGGGGTGATGCTGAGCCACGCCAACCTCTGGCTCGGTGCGAACTCCGTCGCACATTATCTTGAGATCGCCCCGGAAGATCGCGTTCTCGGGGTGCTGCCGCTGAGCTTCGATTATGGCCAGAGCCAGCTTCTCTCGACCTGGGCGGCGGGGGCGGCGGTGGCGCCGCTCGATTATCTCACCGCGCGCGACGTGGTGAAGGCGGTCGAGCGCGTCGACGCGACCACGCTCGCCGGGGTGCCGCCCTTGTGGGTGCAGTTGCTCGAGGCCGACTGGCCGGCCGAGACCGCGGCGCGGCTTCGGCGGCTGACCAATTCGGGCGGCGCGCTGACGATGCGGCTCGTCGCCGGGCTGCGTGCGATATTTCCCAACGCGCGGCTCTATCCGATGTACGGGCTGACCGAGGCATTTCGCTCGACCTTCCTCGATCCGGCGCTGGTCGATCGTCATCCCGAATCGATCGGGCGCGCGATCCCGCATGCCGAGGTGCTGGTGGTCCGCCCCGACGGCACGCGCGCCGCGCCGGGCGAACCGGGCGAACTGGTCCACGCCGGGCCGCTCGTCGCGCAGGGCTATTGGCGCGATGCCGAGCGCACCGCGCAGCGCTTTCGCCCTGCGCCGGTTTTCTCGCGCTACGGCGGGACGGCGGTGTGGTCGGGGGACAATGCGGTGGCGGATGCCGAGGGGCTGCTCCGCTTCGTCGGGCGCGACGACGAGATGATCAAGAGCGCGGGCAACCGCATCAGCCCCGCCGAGCTGGAGGAAGCCGCGGTCGCGGGGGGCGAGGCGGCGGAAGCGGTGGCGGTCGGCATTCCCGATGCGCGGCTCGGTCAGGCGATCGTGCTGGTGCTGCGCGGCGACGCGACGGCGGAGCCCGCACTGCGCGATCGGCTCAAGCGCGATCTGCCCAATTTCATGCAACCGGCGCGGATCGAGTGGCGCGACGATCTGCCGCGCAATCCCAACGGCAAGCTCGATCGCGCCCGGATCCGCGCGGAGGTGACGTCATGAAGCCGATGGGGCCGATCCCGCCCGAATTTGCCGGGCAGCAGGGGATGCTGACGATCGGCGGCCGCGCCGCGGACGATCTGGTGGCCGAGGCCGGATCTCCCTGCTTCGTCTACGATCCCGCGATCGTCGCCGCGCGGGTGGCGCGGTTTCGTGCCGCGCTGCCGGGCGTCGACCTGCATTATGCGATGAAGGCCAATCCTTTCCCGCCGTTGCTCGCCGCGATCGCGCCGCTGGTCGACGGGATCGACGTCGCCTCCGCGGGGGAACTCGCGCTGGCGCTCACCGCCAAGGCCGCCGCGAGCATCAGCTTCGCCGGTCCCGGCAAGCGCGACGCCGAGCTGGAGGCGGCGATCGCCGCCGGGGCGACGCTCAACGTCGAATCCGCCAATGAGGCACGGCGCGCGCTGGCGATCGGCGACCGGCTCGGGCGCACGCCGCGGCTCGCGGTGCGGGTCAATCCCGATCTCGAGCTCAAGGGCTCAGGGATGAAGATGGGCGGGCGACCGTCGCCGTTCGGTATCGATGCCGAGCAGGCCGCGGACGTGGTGCGGCTGATCGTCGCGGGTGGGGCGGACTGGCGCGGTTTCCATATCTTCGCTGGATCGCAGGCGCTCGATGTCGCCGCGATCATCGAGACGCAGGCGGCGACGCTCGCGCTCGCCGCGCGGCTGGCCGAGGAAGCGGGCGCCGCGCCGCCGCTGGTCAATCTCGGCGGCGGGTTCGGCGTGCCCTATTTCGCGGGCGACGTTGCGGTCGATGTCGAACGGATCGGTGCGGCGCTCGCTGAGGCGCTGGCGACGCGCGCCGCGATCCTCGCCGATGCGCGTTTCGCGATCGAGCTCGGGCGCTGGCTCGTCGCCGAGGCTGGGGTCTATCTGACGCGGGTGGTCGATCGCAAGGAGAGCCGCGGCGAGACCTTCCTCGTCGTCGACGGCGGGCTGCATCACCAGCTCGCCGCCAGCGGCAATTTCGGCACGGTGGTGCGGCGCAACTATCCGCTCGCGGTGGTGGGGCGCATGGGCGAAGCGGCGAGCGAGGAGGTATCGGTGGTCGGCTGCCTGTGCACCCCGCTCGATCGGCTCGGCGACCGGGTCGCGCTGCCCCCCGCAGCGCCGGGTGACGTCATCGCGATCTTCCTCGCCGGGGCCTATGGCGTCACCGCCAGCCCGGCGGCGTTCCTCGGCCATCCGCCCGCCGCGGAACTTATGGTTGGCCTTTCTTAAACGCTATCTTCACCTCTTAACCGCATAGCGCAAAAGGCAAAGTGCATCGGATCGGGGGGTAGGGGTTCCGCCCGGCCGCGTGCAGCTAAGGGGTGTGACTATGCGTTTTGGCAGTGGTTCCCGTGGGCTGACGACGCTCGCGCTGGCATCGATGATGCTCGCGGGGTGCGGTGGCGCGGGAAGCGGCGCGCGGCCCGCTGCGCTGCCGTCGGCGGCGTTCGTCGCCAAGGCCGAGCAGCCGGGCGAGCAATATGTCATCGGCCCGCTCGATTCCCTGCAGATCTTCGTGTGGCGCAACCCCGAACTGTCGGCGAAGGTGCAGGTGCGCCCCGATGGCCGCATCACCACGCCGCTGGTCAACGACATGCCCGCGGTCGGCAAGACCCCGGCCAAGCTCGCCGACGATATGAAGGCGGCGCTCGGCGAATATATCAAGGACCCGATCGTCTCGGTGATCGTGGAGAATTTCTCCGGCACGTTCAGCCAGCAGGTGCGGATCGTCGGCGCGACCGAGAAGCCCGCCTCGCTGCCCTATCGCGCGAACATGACCCTGCTCGATGCGATGATCGCGGTCGGCGGGCTTTCGCAATATGCCGCCGGCAATCGCGCGCGGCTGATCCGTTACGATCGCGCGACCGGCAAGCAGCATGAATATCAGCTCAAGATCAATCGCTTGCTCAAGAGTGGCGACGCATCCGCCAACGTCAAGCTCGAGCCGGGCGATGTGATCATCATCCCGGAAAGCATGTTCTGAGGCCGACGTGACAGGATTGTTCGACGAGATCAGGATCGTGCTCCACATGCTGTGGACGCGCCGCTGGATCGCGCTGGCGGTGGCCTGGGGGGTGTGCATCCTCGGCTGGCTGTTCG
>NZ_MKRR01000111.1:143107-164594 GCF_001897045.1 Sphingomonas sp. 66-10 | reverse complement strand
CCGGCGCCAACGGCGCCACGACGATCGGCGATCAGGTGCGCGATATCGATACCGTGCGGCAGACACTGACCTCGGCGGTCAATCTCGAAAAGGTGGTACGCGGCACCGATCTGGCGCGCGGCGCGACCACCGATCGCCAGATCGCCGATCGCGCCGCCGGGTTGCAGAATGCGATCAAGATCACCGCGCAGCAGGACAATCTCTACGAGATCGCGGTCGCCTCGTCGTCGCCGCGGCTGGCGCAGCAGATCGCGCAGCGGGTGATCGACCTGTTCGTCGAACAGAATCTCTCGGACGACCGCAGCCAGAGCGCGCAAACGCTTCAGTTCCTTGATTCCCAGCTCCAGTCGCTCGGCGCCAAGCTGCAGGATGCCGAGGTGAAGCGCGCGGATTTCCAGAACCATTATCTCGGCTCGCTGCCCGGCACCGGATCGGTCAGCGACCGGATCGGCGCAGCGCGCGCGCAGATGAGCCAGGTCGACAGCGATCTCGCCGCGGCGCAGGCCAATCTTTCCGCGCTCAACGGCCAGATGGCGGGCACGCCGCGCTCGGTGCCGGGGCTCGGCCCGGCCCCGGGGATGGCGCCGGCGCGCGCGCGGCTCGCGGCGATCCAGGGCCAGCTCGCCGATGCGCGCGCGCGCGGCTATACCGATGCCCACCCCGATGTCGTCGCGCTCAAGGCGCAGCTCGCGCAGGCGCAGGCCGATGTGAAGCACGAGCCCGCACAGGCGGGTATCGCTGGGGCGGACAATCCCGCCTATCTCTCGCTCGCCTCGATGCGCGCCGACCGGCAGGCGGCGGTCACCGCGCTGGTCGCGCGCAAGCGCCAGCTTCAGTCCGATCTCGATACGCTCAACGCCAAGCTGGCGCAGGACCCAGCGGTCGCGGCGGAGCAGGGCGGGATCGATCGCAGCTACAACGTCCTCAAGAACCAGTATGACCAATTGCTCGCCCAGCGCGAGCAGGTCGCGCTGCACAGCCAGGCGCAATCGCAGACCGATGCGGTGAAGTTCAGCGTGATCGATCCCCCGACCAGCCCGCGCACCCCGACTGCGCCCAACCGGCCGCTGCTGCTCACCGGGGTGCTGGCGGCGGGGCTGCTCGGCGGGCTCGGCGCGGCGTTTGCGCTGGGGCAGATCCAGGCGACCTTCCCGACCGCGCGGCGGCTGGAGAAAGCGTCGGGGATGCCGGTGATCGGCTCGATCGGCGAGATGATCACCCGCACCCAGGCGGAGGATCGCGCGCGCAAGCTCAAATGGCTTGCGGGCGGTGCGGCGGCGCTGGTGGCGAGTTACGTGATCCTGCTCGGGGTCGAGATGGTGCAACGGGGGATGGCGGCATGAGCGAAACCCCGGCCCCCCGCGACGGCGCCCCGCGCGACGGATCGCTGATCGAGCGCGCCGCGCAAATCTACGATTTCGATGCGCAATTCCGCGTGCGGCGCGCCGCGTCGCTGCTGTCGACGCGCACGGCGAGCGAGCCGCAGCCCGAAGCGCACAGCTTCCTCGACGATGCCCCGCCGCCGCCGCCGGGCGCCGAAACCCTGTCGCGCGAGGCCGCGCTGACGCTCGCCGCGATCCCGCTCGAATTGCGCGATTTCGGCATGAGCGACGAGGATGACGAGGCCGCGGCATCGCCCGTGCCGTCGGACGTGATCGCGATCGACCGCGCGTTGCTCGCGGCGAAGGGCATGCTGGTGCCGGGTGCGCCGGTGGGGGCGCTGGCCGAGGAATTCCGGCTGGTGAAGCGGCAGTTGCTGCTCAACGCCCGCTCGATCGCAATGGGCACCCCCGAGCGCCGTGCGCGGACGATCCTCGTCGGATCGGGCAAGCCGGGCGAGGGCAAAACCTTTTGCGCGATCAACCTCGCGATCAGCCTTGCCGCCGAGCGCGATGTCGAGGTGCTGCTGGTCGACGCCGATTTCGCCAAGCCCGACGTCATGGCGTCGCTCGGCCTCAGCGATTCGACCGGGCTGCTCGACATCATCGACGATCCCGCGCTCGATCCCGAGGCATTCGTGCTCAAGACCGATGTGCCGCAGCTCTCGCTGCTCCCGTCGGGCGCGCGGAGCCACGCCGATACCGAATTGCTCGCCAGCGCGCGCACCGCCGAGGTGCTCGATCGGCTGCTCGCGGCCGATCCGCGCCGCATCATCGTGTTCGATTCGCCCCCGGCGCTGGCGGCCTCGCCGGCATCGGTGCTGGCGCTGCTCGTCGCGCAGGTGATGCTGGTGGTCCGCGCCGATCGCACCACCGAGGGCGATGTGCGCGAGGCGGTCGGGCTGCTCGACGGCTGCGAGCATATCAGCCTCGTCCTCAACGCCGTTTCCTACGAGCCGCACCGCGGGCGCTTCGGCAGCTATTACGGACAAGGCGGGCGCGGATGAGGCTTGCCTTCCTGGCCGTTGCGCTCGCCGCATCGCCGGCGGCGGCGGATACGCGCTACCTCATCCCCTATGTCGAGGTGGGGCAGGCGATCGGCGCCGATCTTTCCAGCGACGATGTCGTCACCTGGACCCAGCTTGCGGCGGGGATCGATGCCGGCGTGTCGGGGCGGCGCGCCGAGGGGCAGATCAGCGCGCGTTACGAGCGGCGCATTCCCTGGGGCGGCGATCTCGTCGATCAGGACATGCTGTCGGGCCTCGCGCGCGGCTCGATCAAGCTCACCCCGGCCCTGTCGTTCGACGCCGGCGCGCTGGCGACCCGCACCCGGGCGGATATCCGCGGCGCGGCGCCGGGGCTGTACAGCAGCGACCCGGCCAATATTTCAAATGTTTATTCGATTTATCTCGGGCCGCAACTGAGCACGGCGGTCGGGCCGGCGCAGCTGACCGCCGCCTATCGCTTCGGTTATACGAAGGTCGATGCCCCCGCCTTTACCGGGATCGCGCCGGGCGCGCCACGGCTCGATTATTTCGATCAGTCGACTAGCCATCTCGCAACGGCTTCGATCGGGACGCGGGCGGGGGCGATCGCGCCGTTCGGCATCACGCTGAGCGGCGCGATAGAGCGCGATTCCGCCACCGAGCTGTCGCAGCGTTACGAGGGTGAATTCGGCCGCGTCGACGTGGTGCAGCCGATCAGCCGCACGGTCGCGATCCGCGGCGGGGTCGGCTATGAGAAGATCAAGGCCACCCAGCGCGACGCATTGCTCGACGGCAACGGCGCTCCGGTGCTCGATGGCAACGGACGCTTCGTCACCGACCCCAATTCGCCGCGCCGCATCGCCTATAATACCGACGGGCTGATCTACGACGCGGGGGTGATCTGGCGCCCGTCGCCGCGGCTCGAGCTGCAGGCGAACGCGGGCTATCGCTATGGCGGCGAGACCTATTTTGGCTCGCTCTCGTGGCGCCTGACCCCCAACAGCGCGATCCGCGCGGTGGTCTACGACGGGGTGAGCACCTTCGGCCGCCAGCTCCGTGACGGGCTCGCCGGGCTGCCCACCGCCTTTGATACCGGCGGCGGCGGCGCGTTCGGGCAGCAATTCGCCGGCTGCGTCTTCGCTTCGCAACCCGCGACCGGCGGGGCGGGCGGATGCCTCAACAGCGCGTTCCAGTCGATCACCACCGCCACCTATCGCGCGCGCGGGGTCGACGTGGTCTACAGCCGCACCGCCGGGCTCACCCGGCTCGGCTTCGGCTTCGGCTATGCCAATCGCAAGCTTTATGCGCCGCCGGCCGCGCCGGGGATCACGCTGTTCGGCGTGATTGACGAAAGCTATTATGCGCAGATCTTCTACGCGCGCGCGCTCAGCCGCAATTCGGAGGTCGATGCCAATCTGTTCGTGAATTATTACGACAGCGGCGTGCCGGGGATGCAGGGCGTGCTCGGCGCGGGCGCGACCGGCAGCTATCAGCATCGCTTCGGCCGGCTCGGCACGATCGCGTCGCTCGGCATTTACACCTATGACCAGCGCGGTTTCGACAGCATCTGGTCGCTCCAGGGGCTGCTCGCGGCGAGGTATGAATTCCGATGATCGCCCGGCACCCCGACAAGCAAGGAACATCGTGAGATGTACGAGGATCATTTCGGCCTCAGCGAGCGGCCGTTCCAGCTCACTCCCGATCCCAAATATTGGTTCGACAGCGCCACGCATCGCAAGGCGATGGCCTATCTCGGCTATGGGCTGGCGCAGGGCGAGGGGTTCATCGTCATCACCGGCGATATCGGCGCGGGCAAGACGACGCTGGTCGGGCATCTGACCGCGCGGATCGATCCCGCGAACCTGCGGGTGATCTCCCTGGTATCGAGCGCGATCGAGGCGGACGATCTGCTCCGCGTCGTCGCGAACGGGCTGGGGGTGAGCGACGTGCCGCGCAACAAGGCGGATCTGCTCGCCGCGATCGAGCGCGGGCTCAATGCGGTCGCGCGCACCGGGCGGCGCACCCTGCTGATCGTCGACGAGGCGCAGGCGCTGCCGCTCCCCGCATTGGAGGAGTTGCGCATGCTCTCCAATTTCCAGGCGGGCGGGAAGGCGCTGCTGCAGATTTTCCTGCTCGGCCAGCCCGAGTTCCGCGAACGGCTCCACGGCTCCTATTCGCTCGAGCAATTGCGCCAGCGGGTCATCGCGCTCCACCATCTCGAACCGATGGGCGAGGAGGAGGTCGCCGACTATATCGGCCACCGGCTGCAGGTCGCGGGGTGGCAGGGGCAGCCCGATTTCGCCGAGGATGCCTTCCCCTTGCTCTATCGCGCGACCGATGGCGTGCCGCGCCGGGTGAACCAGCTGATGGGGCGGGTGATGCTTCACGCCGCGATCGCGGGGACGACGCTGATCGACGCGGCATTGATCGAGGAAGTCCAGGCCGATGCCGCGCGCGATCTGCCCAGCGCCTCGGCCCCGCCGGCGGGGTCGGCGACGATCGCCGACGAGGGCATCCTCGCCGAGCGTATCGCCGCGCTGGAGGCGCGGATCGCCGAGCAGGACGCCGCGTTGCGCCGCGTGCTGACCTTGCTGGTCGACTGGGTGGAGAATGAGCCCGTCCCTCTTGCATCGCGGCTGGAGGCAGTGCGCGGCGCGGCGGCCTGAACATGGGCGTGGTCAACGGCCTGTCGGTCGATATCGAGGAATGGTTTCAGGTCGGCGCGTTTGAGCGGACGATCGCGCGTGCGGATTGGGATGCGCTCGAATCGCGGGTCGCCTCCAATACTGCGACGGTGCTCGATCTGTTCGCCGAGACGGGGGTGAAGGCGACCTTCTTCACGCTCGGCTGGGTCGCGCAGCGCCAGCCCGCGCTGATCCGTCGCATCGTCGCCGAAGGGCATGAGATCGCGAGCCACGGCTGGGATCATGCGCGCGTCTTCACGCTCGACGCGGCGCGCTTTCGCGACGATCTGCGCCGGACCCGCGCCGCGCTGGAGGATGCCGGCGGCGTGAAGGTCACCGGCTATCGCGCGCCGAGCTTCTCGATCGACGCGCGCACCCCCTGGGCGCATCAGGTGCTGGCGGAGGAAGGCTATACCTATTCGTCGAGCGTCGCCCCGATCGCGCACGATCACTACGGCTGGCGTGAAAGCCCGCGTTATGCGTGGCGCCCGTTGCGCGATGCGCCGCTGATCGAGCTGCCGGTCACGGTGGCCGAACTGGCCGGGCGGCGGCTGGCGACCGGGGGCGGCTTTTTCCGCTTGCTGCCGGGCGCCTTGACCGATTTCGCGGTGCGACAGGTCAATCGTGCTGGGCAGCCGGCGATCTTCTATTTCCATCCGTGGGAGGTCGATCCCGATCAGCCGCGCGTCGCCGAAGCGCCGTTGCGCTCGCGGGTGCGGCATTACAGCCGGCTCGGCGCGATGGCGGGGAAGCTGCGCGGGCTGGTCCAGCGGCATCATTGGGGGCGGGTCGACGCGATCGCCGCGCGCGAGACGCCGCCATGACGTTCGCCGTGCGGAAGGCGACCGCCGCCGACGACGCGGCGATCACCGCGTTCGTCCGCGCGCAACCGGCGGCGACCCCCTTCCACCTCCCCGCGTGGAGCCGCGCGATCGAGCGCGGCTGCCGGCAGCGCGCGCATTATCTGATCGCCGAGCGCGACGGCGCGATCGCGGGGGTGCTCCCGCTGACCGAGATGCGCTCGCCCTTGTTCGGCAATGCCTTGGTCTCGGCGGGTTTCGCGGTCGACGGCGGGGTGCTGGGCGAGGGCGGGGAGGCGCTGGTCGCCGCCGCGTGTGCGCTCGGGCTGCCGTCGATCGAATTGCGCGGCGGCGCCGCGCCGGTGGGCTGGGCGGTCGACGATACGACCTATCTCGGCTTCGTGCGGCCGCTGGCGGCCGATGATGAGGCCGAACTGGCGGCGATCCCGCGCAAGCAGCGCGCTGAAATGCGCAAGGCGCTGGCGAACGAGCTGGAGGTGGTGACCGGCGGCGCCGAGCGCGCGGGCGAACATTATGTGGTCTATGCCGAATCGGTGCGCAATCTCGGCACCCCGGTGTTTCCCCGTGCCCTGTTTCGCGCGGTGCTGGAGACGATGGACGCCGATGTGCTGACCGTGCGGCATCGGGGACGCGCGGTGGCGAGCGTGCTCAGCCTCTATTTCAACGACATCGTTTACCCTTATTGGGGCGGCGGGACCGCGGCGGCGCGGGGGTTGCGCGCCAACGACCGGATGTATTTCGCGTTGATGAGCCACGCCCGCGCGCGCGGCTGCACCGCCTTCGATTTCGGCCGGTCGAAGGCGGGGACGGGCGCGGCGGCGTTCAAGAAGAATTGGGGGTTCGAGGGCGTGCCGCTCGCTTATGCCAAATGGAGCGAAGGCGCGGCGCGCGAGATCAACCCGCTCAACCCGAAATATGCGCTGATGGTGCGCACGTGGCAGCGGCTGCCGCTGCCGCTCGCCAATCTCCTCGGCCCGTGGATCAGCCGGGGGCTCGGGTGAAGGAAATCCTGTTCCTCGCGCATCGTGCGCCCTTTCCGCCCGATCGCGGGGACAAGATCCGCAGTTTCCATATCCTGCGGCATCTCGCGGCACGCGCGCGGGTGCATCTCGTCGCCTTTGCCGACGATCCGCGCGATCTCCACCCGGCGGCCGAGTATCGCGCGCTGGTCGACGAATGCGTGATCGTCCCGCGCACCAAATCGCGCCTGCGCGCGGCGCTGGAGGCGCTGGCGACCGCGCAGCCGCTGTCGGTGACGGCCTTCGCGCATCGCGGGGTCGAGCGCGCGGTGCGCGATATCCTCGCGCGGCGGCCGATCGAGGCGATCTACGTCTATTCGGGGCAGATGGCGCAATATCTGCCGGTCGCCGGGCCGCGCACGATTATGGATTTTGTCGATCTCGATTCGGCCAAGTTCGCGGCTTATGCCGAAGACGCGCAGGGCATCACCCGCTGGATGATGCAGCGCGAGGCGCGGATGCTCGCCGCCTTCGAGCGCGAGGTGGCCGGGCGGGTCGATGCCAGCCTGTTCGTGAGCGAGGCGGAGGCCCGGCTGCTTCCCGGCAGCATCGCGATCGAGAACGGGATCGATACCGCGCATTACGATCCGACGGCCGCGCATGTCCCGGAGGTGGGGCAGGGGCCGCTCGTCGTGTTCACCGGGCAGATGGACTATCGCCCCAATATCGATGCGGTGACGTGGTTCGCGCGCGATCTGCTGCCGCAGATTCCGGGGGTGCGCTTCGCGATCGTCGGCCGCGCGCCGAGCGCCGAGGTGCGCGCATTGGCGGGCGAGCGGGTGATCGTCACCGGCGAGGTCGCCGATGTGCGTGGCTGGCTCAAGGCGGCATCGGTGGTGGTCGCGCCGCTCAAGCTCGTGCGCGGCATCCAGAACAAGGTGCTGGAGGCGATGGCGATGGCGCGGCCGGTAGTCGCTTCGGTGGCAGCGGCGGAAGGGATCGATCACCGCGGCACGATCCGCGTCGCGCGTGACGGTGCGGATTTCGTCGCGTCGGTCAATGCGTTGCTCGCCGATCCGGTTGCCGCGGCGGCGCTCGGCAAGGCGGCGCGCGCGCAGGCGATCGCGCGTTACGATTGGGCCGCGGCGCTCGCCCCGCTCGATCCGCTGATCGGCCTGTGACGATCGCGCTGGCGGTTGCGCGCCCGACGGCGGCGGCATGGCGGCAGGCGCTGGTCGCGCTTGCGCTGGTGGCGGCGGCGCTGCTGATCGCCTTCCACCGCGATCTCGCCGCCATGGCGCATATCTGGTGGACCAGCACCACTTTCGGTCATTGCCTCTTCATCGCCCCAGTCCTCACCTGGCTGGTGTGGATCAGGCGGCGCGAACTGGCGCGATTGCGGCCCGAGGCGTGGTGGCCGGGAATCGCGATCGTCGCGGCGGGCGGGTTCGGCTGGCTGGTCGGCGATGCGGCGGGGGTGGCGTTCGCGCGCCAGCTCGGGCTGGTGATGATGTTGCAGGGCGCGGTGGTAACCCTGCTCGGCGCCAATGTCGCGCGCGGGCTCATGTTTCCGCTCTGCTATGCCGTATTCCTCGTCCCGTTCGGCGATATGCTCGAGCCGCCGTTGCAGCAGGTGACGGTCGCGATCGTCCTGCCGCTGCTTCATCTGGCCGGCGTGCCGGCGGCGGTGGACGGGGTGCTGATCCACGCCGGACGCTATTATTTCGAGGTGGCGGAGGCGTGCTCGGGCGCGAAATTCGTCATCGCGATGCTGGCCTATGGCGTGCTGGTCGCCAATCTGTGCTTCGCCTCGTGGCGTCGGCGCTTGTTGTTCATGCTCGTCTGCCTGGTCGTCCCGGTGCTCGCCAACGGGGTGCGCGCGTTCGGGACGATCTATGCCGCGCACCTCACCTCGGTCGAACGGGCGACCGGCTTCGACCATATCGTCTACGGCTGGTTGTTCTTCGGGCTGATCATGGTGCTCGTGATGGCGATCGGCTGGCGCTGGTTCGATCGCGCGCCCGATGCGCCCGCGTTCGACCCTGCGACGCTCTCCACCCCGCTCAAACACCGCATCGCGCTCGCCCCGGCCGTGGCACTGGTGCTGCTCACGGCGGGGCTGTTCGCCGGGTGGAGCGCCGCGATCGCCGCGCGCACCGCGATTTTGCCGGCGCAGATCGATCTGCCCGCGGTGCCGAGCTGGCAGCGCGCGCCGCTCAGCACCCGTGCGCCGTGGCAGCCTTATTACCCCGGCGCGGATCATTATCTGTTCGGGCGCTACACCGATCGCAATGGCGCAGCGGCGGATTTGGCGATCGCGGTTTTTGCCAGCCAGCGTGAGGGGAAGAAGCTGGCAGCGTTCGGCACCGGCGCGCTGCGCGAAGGCGATGTGTGGGTGCGGGTCGCCGATGTGCCCGGTTTTGCCGGGGGGCGCGCGATGCGGATGACCGCCCCCGGCCCGGTGGAGCGCATCGTGGCGACATGGTATCGCGCGGGCGGCATGGTTACCGGAGACGACAGGATCGTGAAGCTCGCGACATTGAAGGCCCGCATGTTGGGCGGCGATCAGGCGGCGGTGGCGATCCATATCTCGGCGGAGGGCGCGGCGGCGCGACGGACGATCGAGAATTTCCTCGGCGCCCTCGGACCGATCGACCGCTTGGCGCACGATGTGGCGGCGCCGCGCTGATGTGCGGCATCGCCGGGCTCTACTATCCGGGGACGCCCAAGCCGGTCGATCCGGCGCGGGTGCGCGCGATGGCCGATGCGATGGCGCATCGCGGGCCGGACGGATCGGGGGTGTGGACCGCGCCCGGCGTCGGGCTCGGGCATCGTCGGCTGTCGATCATCGACGTCGCCGGGTCGCCGCAGCCGATGGCGAGTGCAGACGGCGCGCTGACGATCGTGTTCAACGGCGAAATCTATAATTTCCAGGCGCTGCGGCGCGAGTTGGTGGCGCGCGGCTGGGCATTCCGCACCGAGGGGGATACCGAGGTGCTGCTCGCCGGCTGGTCGACCTGGGGGCCGGCCATGCTCGACCGGCTGGTCGGGATGTTCGCCTTCGCGATCCACGATGCGCGCGCCAACACCTTGTTCCTCGCGCGCGATCGGCTGGGGGTGAAGCCGCTCTATTATGTCTCGCTCGCCGACGGCGCTTTCGCCTTTGCGTCGGAACTCAAGGGGCTGCTCGCCCACCCGTTGCTCCGCCGCATGCCCGACGTCACCGCGGTCGAGGATTATCTTGCCTACGGCTATGTCCCCGACGACGCGTGTATCGTCGCGGGGGTGAAAAAGCTGCCGGCGGGGCATTTCCTGCTGATCGAGCGCGGCCGTCCGATCCCTGCGCCGCGATCGTGGTGGGATATCTCCTTCGCCGATCGCGCCCCCGGCAGCACCGCCGTGCTGGAGGAGGAATTGCTTGCCCATATGCGCGAGGGCGTGCGCTCGCGGATGGTGGCGGACGTGCCGCTCGGCGCGTTCCTCTCGGGCGGGGTAGACAGCTCGGCGGTGGTTGCGCTGATGGCTGAGCAATCGCCGCGCGCGGTCAAGACGTGCACGATCGGTTTCACCGTCGCCGATTACGACGAGCGACGCCATGCCGCCGTGGTTGCCGAGCGCTTCGCCACCGAGCATCGCGAGCGGGTGGTCGACGCCGAGGATTTCGCGCTGATCGATACGCTCGTCCACGCCTTCGACGAACCGTTCGCCGATGCCTCGGCGCTCGCGACCTGGCAGGTCTGCGCGCTGGCGCGCGAGCAGGTGACGGTCGCGCTGACCGGCGACGGCGCCGACGAAGCGCTCGCCGGCTATCGCCGCTATCGCTTCCACGCCGCGGAGGAACGCGCGCGCGGGCTGCTGCCCGCCGGGCTGCGCACGCGGGTGTTCGGGACGTTGGGGCGCGTTTACCCCAAGGCCGATTGGGCGCCGCGGCCGTTGCGCGCCAAGACGACCCTGCTCGCGCTCGCCGCGGACGGGGCGGAGGCCTATGCCGGTGCGGTCGGGGTGACGACGCCGGCGCTGCGTCAGTCGCTATACACCGATGCGGCGCGGCGCGCGCTTGGGGGGCATCGCGCGGAGGATCGCTATATCGCCGCGATGCGCGATGCGCCCGCGCGCGACGCGCTCGACCGCGCGCAATATGCCGATCTCAAGATCTGGCTGCCCGGCGATATCCTGACCAAGACCGACCGCACCAGCATGGCGGTGAGCCTCGAGGCGCGCGAGCCGTTGCTCGATCATCGGCTGGTCGAATTCGGCGCGCGCTTGCCCGCGGCGATGCGGCTGCGGCGCGGCGAGGGGAAGTGGCTGATGAAGCATGCGATAGAGCGTTATCTGCCACGTGAGACCCTCTATCGGCCCAAAATGGGGTTCGTCACCCCGGTCAGCACCTGGTTCCGCGGCGCGCTGGCGGCACAGGGAGCGGCGCTGGCGCGCTCGCGGACGCTCGCCGGGACCGGTTGGTTCGATCTCGACCGGCTCGCGCGGCTCGCCGAGGCGCACCGCACCGGCCGCGAGGAGCACGGCCGGACCTTGTGGCAATTCGTGATGCTCGAAAAGAGTCTCGCGCGGCTCTTCGGTTAGATCGGGATCAGCTATCCCCGTTCGCCCTGAGCTTGTCGAAGGGCTGTCCGTCCTTCCGAGGAAGAAAGGACAGGGCTTCGACAGGCTCAGCCCGAACGGGGATGATGTAATCCCGAACTATTTAAGCGAACGACACCTTCGTAGTACGATAGCGCAGCGCCCCGCCGATGCCGAACATGCCGAGCATCATCATCGCCCAGGTCGCCGGCTCGGGAACGCCGCCGCCACCCGGCCCGGTGATCGGAACATAGGAGGTGATGTTGGTCACCGACGCATCGCCGATGTTGACGTAACCGTTGACGAGATTGTTGAAGGTGGGATTGTTTTGCGCGTCGAGCGCGACCACCGACAGGCTGCCGCCCTGAATCTGCAGCTGATATTGCGCGCCCTGGAACGCGAAGTTGGCAAGGTAGAAGAAGCCGTTGAACTTCCCGTTGTTATACTGGATCGCCATCGGCGCGATCGCGTCGGCGGCGGTGAAGGTCAGCCCGCCGAAATTGAACACGAACTGATCCGAAGCGGGGATGTTCGCCGCATCGGGGAAGCTGTTGGCGAGCACGTTGACGAACCCCGATCCCGCGGCCGGGATCAGATCGTTGTCGAACACGAAGCTGCCGGTGAAGGTCTGCCCCGGGAAATAGCCATTGCCGCTGAACGGCGCCTTCACATTGGCGTTGCCGCCGAAGGTGCCGGCGGAGAAATCGGCCATATTGTAGACATCGGCCAAGGCTGGGGTCGAAACGACGAACGCAACCGCCGCGATCGCGGGCATGAGCATGCGAGACATGTGGGCATCTCCCCTCTCTGGTTATCCCTGAATTAACCAAATTTATCGGGACGCAAACCCATATGCGAGGGGAAAGTTTCATGTTGCTAACGATTTGGGTGCGGCCGCCCCAGGGGCAGGGGGCCGCACCCGCAATCGGATCAGGCGAAGATCTTCGCCCAGCGCCGCTCGGCGCGATCCTTCCACAGCCCGCGATGATAGGCGTCGGAGGCCAGCAGCGGCATCACGCTGCCCGCTTCGGCGAACACCATCTGCTCGATCCCGGTGTTGACCTTGCCCCAGCTCGCCGCCTCCTGCAGCGTCGAGGAGGAGCAGGCGCCGTCGCGCACGTCGGCGACGGTGATCTGCACCGCGTATTTGTGCACCTCGACGTCTTCATGGCCAAGGATCTCGGCGCAGACCACCGTGTCCTGGATGAAGTTCTTGGGCACCCCGCCGCCGATCATCAGCAGGCCGGTGGTGCCGGCCTGGATTTTGATCTCGGTCAGCTCGCGGAAATCAGCCACCGCGTCGATCATCAGATAGGGCTTGCCGGCCTTCATCTGATCGACCTGATGCTTGACGAGCCCGAAGCCGGCCGAGCTGTCGACGAACGCCGGGCAGAAGATCGGCACGTCATGCTCATAGGCGAGCTTGACGAGGCTGTTTTCCTTCTTGCCGTGCTCCGACAGGTAACGCCCCATCTCCCGGATGAAGGCGCGCGAGGAATAGGCACGCGGTTCCAGCTCGTTCGCGATCTTGTTGATCGTGAAGTCGCAGTCCTGCAGCTGCTCCTCGTCGATATAGGTGTCGTAGATGCGATCGATGTAGAGCGAGCGCAGCGTATCGTCGTCGGGGATTTCGAGCGCCTGGTAATGCTTGTGGCCAAGCCCCTCGAAGAAATCCATGTCGACGATCGTCGCGCCGGTGGCGACCACCACGTCGACCATCTTGTTGCGCACCAGATCGGCATAGAGGTCCATGCACCCGCCGGCTGAGGTCGAGCCGGCGATCACCAGCACGACGGTGCAGTCCTTGTCCGCCAGCATCTGGTTGTAGATGTTGGTCGCGCGGCCGAGATCGCGGCTGGTGAAGCTCATGTCGGCCATCGCATCGACGATCGGGCGCGCGTCGAAGCTCTTGATGTCGATATGCTTGACCTGCTTCGACAGCAGTTCCTGCTTGCGATTGTCGTTGATCGGCGCGTTGGCCGCGGCGGTCTTGTTGAGCGTATCGGTCATGGGGTCTCCCATTCTTGTACCCGTCGTCGTTATGGGGACGCGGAAACCCAAAGGGTCCGCTATGCCGGCTTCACGTCGGCATAGCGGACCCGGATTGCGCCGCTATTACAGCGTTACGACGTTGTTCGCGACCTTCGGCTCGATATCGGCGTAGAGCGAGACCATCGGCTCGTCCGTCGTGACGATCGTCTCATCCGAACCGAAGCCGTTGAACGCGGTGCGCATCGCCGCGCCATAGGCGCCGAGCATCCCGATCTCGATATAATCGCCGGCCTGCACGTCCGCGGGGAGCAGGAACGGCCCGACCATATGGTCGAGGTCGTCGCAGGTCGGGCCGTAGAACGAGAAGGGGTGGTCGCGCACCGTCGACTGCGGCTCGCGCAGCAAGGTGACAGGGAAACGCCAGCCGATATGCGCCGCATCGAACAACGCGCCATAGGCGCCATCGTTGATATACAGCTCGTTGCCGCGGCGCTTTTCGACGCGCACGACCAGCGAGCTATATTCGGCGCACAAGGCACGGCCCGGCTCCGCCCACAGTTCGGCCGAATAGCTGACCGGCAGGCTTTCGAACGCGCGGTGGATCGTCTCGAAATAACGCTCCAGCGGCGGCGGCTCCATCCCGGGATAGGAGGAGGGGAAGCCCCCGCCGACATCGATCACGTCGACGGTGACCGCCGCCTCGACGATCGCCAGCCGCACGCGCTCCATCGCCTCGGCATAGGCCTCGGGGGTCATCGCCTGGCTGCCGACGTGGAAGCAGATGCCGAGCGCATCCGCCGCCTGGCGCGCCGCGAACAGCAGCGGCTTCGCCTCATGCGCGGCGACGCCGAACTTGGAGGCGAGGCTAAGCTTCGAATGTTCGGACGACACGCGCAGCCGGACGCACAGCGTCAGGTCGCTGGCATTCTTGGTCGCGCGGACGATCTTCTCCAGCTCTTCCAGGCTGTCGAGGCTGAACACGCGCACGCCGTGGGTGAAATACGCCTCGGCGATCGCTTCCTCGGCCTTCACCGGGTGCATGAAGCAGAGCGTCGCGCCGGGCACGGTGCGCGCGACGAGGCGCACCTCCGCGATCGAGGCGACGTCGAAATGCGTGATGCCATTCGCATAGAGGGTCGCGATCAGCTCGGGGCTGGGATTCGCCTTCACCGCATACATCGACCGACCCGGAAACTTCTCGACGAAGAATCGGGCGGCCCGCGCGGCGGCGTGCGGACGGATCAGCGTCACCGGCTGAACCGGTGTCCGCTTCGCAATGTCGATGGCTCCGTCAACAGCGGTGACGGGGATAATCGAGGGGGACGCTAGCCCCAGCGCGCTATGATGCTTGTGCAACTCAAGGGACCTCCAATTGCCTCGCGGCGGTTCGTCGAAAAAAGCTGCCTTGCGGTTGGAAGTCCCATGGGGCAGCGGACGGGCGAGTTAGGGTCGCTGGACCCGAATGTAAAGTGGTTTCAGATGAGGCGAGATCGATCGTGACTATTGTAAGACAGCCAACCCGTGCCGGGGTGCGTGACGCAGCCGCAAAAATCGCCGCGATTCTGCCGCCTACGCCGCTTTTCGTTCATGAAATCAACAACGTGCCGATCGCGTTCAAGGCCGAGACATTGCAGCCGATCGGCGCCTTCAAGATCCGTGGCGCGTGGCATCGACTCACCGCGCTGGATGAGGATTCGCGCCGCCGCGGGGTGGTGGCTTTCTCGTCGGGCAATCACGCGCAGGGAATCGCCTGGGCGGCGCGGCGGCTGGGAATCGCGGCGACGATCGTGATGCCGGCGGACGCGCCCGCCGCGAAGCGCGACGCGACGCTCGCGCTGGGCGCCGAGGTGGTCGATTACGACCGCGCCACCGAAAGCCGCGAACTGATCGCCGGGCGACTCGCCGAGGCGCGCGGCGCGACATTGGTGCCGAGCTTCGACGATCCCTGGGTGATCGAAGGGCAGGGGAGCGCCGCGATCGAGGCCACGCAGCAGATGATCGCGGTGGGCCTCGGCGAGCCGACTCATGCCGTCGTGCCATGCGGCGGCGGCGGGCTTTCGGCGGGAATCGCGCTCGCGCTGCCCGAGGCGCAGATCACCGTCGTCGAGCCCGAGGGCTGGGACGATATGGCGCGCAGCCTCGAGGCGAGCTGGATCGAGCCGGTCGGCCCCAATCCACCGCCCACGGCGTGCGACGCGCTACAGACGCGCGAGGTGTCGCCGCTGACCTTCGAGGTGCTGGCGCGGCGCGATGCCAAAGGGGTCGCGGTGAGCGAGGAAGAGATCGCCGCAGCGCAGCGCTGGGCGGCGGAGCGGCTGCGGCTGGTGGTCGAGCCGGGTGGCGCGGTCGGCCTCGCGGCGATGCTGGCGGGCCGGGTGAAGCCCGCGCCGGGGATGCTGGTGATCCTGTCGGGCGGCAACGTCGATCTGGCGGCTTACGCGCGGGCGCTGGCCGGCGGATAACGGCAAAAGAAGCGCGGCAAAATAAAAGGGCAGCGAATCGAAATTCGCCGCCCCCCTGTTTTCTTCGCCTGAGCGTAAAGGCTTACGAAGCCTTCATGTTGCTCGAAACGTTGTTGAAGGTCTTGTTGAGCTGGTTGCCCAGGCCCTGCATCGCGGCGATCGCGGCGACCGCGATCAGCGCGGCGATCAGGCCATATTCGATGGCGGTCGCGCCCTTCGAATTCTTCAGGAACGTGCGGATCTTCTGCATTTCGTATCTCCAGTCGTATTCCAAACTTCAGTCACCCGACCGGATTGGGAGGCCCCCCATCCAGCCCAAAAAGCGTTAGGCTCCTGAAGTTGAGGAATGTTTAAGAGACGGCGTTCATCCGCCGGGCCTTATGAGGCCTTCATGCTGGTCGAAACGTTGGTGAAGGTGGTGTTGAGCTGGTTGCCCAGGCCCTGCATCGCGGCGATCGCGGCAACCGCGATCAGCGCAGCGATCAGGCCATATTCGATGGCTGTCGCCCCCTTCGAATTCCTCAGAAAAATGCGAATCTTCTGCATTTCGTATCTCCGGTCGTATCCTAGAGCGTTACTCACCCGGCCGGATTGGAACCCCTCCCCAACCCAGGGAGGGAAATAGGATGCCCAAGTTGACGAAGGTTTAAGAGGTGCCGCTCAATGCGCGTTGGTCACCGCGCTGTTGATATTGTTCCACATGCCCGTGGTAACCGACGCAACCCCTTCGAAACTGGCAATCATTGTGATCACGATCAGCGCCACGATCAGTCCGTATTCGACGGCGGTGGCGCCACGCCGCGCCGCCACGAGCCGCGTGATGAAGAAGCGCATGCCGGTATTTCTTTCCGATCGCTCGCGGGACATGACGCCGGGATGGCAGAATAGGCTTAACGAAGTGTCGACATGCCCGCTTTGACCGAAATACTTCCCGTCGTCGCGGTGGCGCTCGCCGACGATCGGGGCCGCTTCCTGATGCAACAGCGCCCCGCGGGAAAGGCGCATGCCGGGCTATGGGAGTTTCCCGGCGGCAAGGTGGAGCGCGGCGAAACCCCTGAAGAGGCGCTATGTCGTGAACTGGCCGAGGAACTCGGCATCCATGTCATGCCCGACGACCTGTCGCCGTTCGCATTCGCTAGCGAGCCCGCGGGTGGGGGGCGGCATCTGATTCTGATGCTCTATCTATGTCGTCGCTGGGCCGGCACGCCGCATGCGATCGAGGCGGCGGCGTTATGTTGGGAGGCGCCGGCCGCGCTTGCTGCACTGCCGATGCCGCCGGCGGATGTGGTGCTGGTCGAGGCGCTGAAGGAGCGGGCAATTTCGACTATATGTTCAACCCGACACGATAAACCAAATCCATATAAAGCGGACGAGTGCCGTTCCGCCGAAGAAGAGTAAGAGCGGTGCGAAGATGATTTCCGTCCAGCGGTGGATATTGCCGCTGCGGGTAATAAGCGGTCAGGCCGGATGGGACGGATAGAATGAAAGATATCATTGCAAATTGCCGACCGCTCACCGCATCCTCGCCACCGGAAAGTGCAGCGTCGCGATCGTCTGGCCTTCGCGACGGGTGATCGCGATGTCGCCGCCCAGTTGCGAGGCGAGCGCGGCGATCAGGCGTTGTCCCATCCGCGCGCCGTCCCCGTCGGGCGGCGCATAGCCCACGCCGTCGTCGGCGACGCTGAGCTGCATCGCATCGGGGCGGAACGGATGCGGGCGCAGCCGGACGCCGACAGTGCCCGGCCGGTCGTCGGGATAGGCATGTTTGGCGATATTGGTCAGCAATTCGTTGGTGATCAGCCCGAGGATCACCGCCTGCGACAACGGCAACCGGCATTCGTCGATCTCCAGATGGAGCGCGATCGGGCGCAGGTTGAACCGGCTCTGTCGCATATCGTCGCACAGATTGCCGAGAAACGCGCCGATCTCGACCGTTTCGCGCTCGGCTTCCTCGATCCGCAGCCGCTGATAGACCCGGCTCAGCACCACGATGCGCGATGCCACGCTGTCGAGCGCGGCGACGGCTTCGGGAGTGGCGGCGCTCTGGCGCATCAGCGAGGTGCTCGACACCAGCATCGCGAGGTCGTTGGCCAGCCGATGCGACAATTCGCGCAGCAGCGCGGCGGTGCGTTCCTGCGCGTGATGCGCGGCGGCGAGATCGGCGGCGAGTGCGTCGCGCTGGCGGTTGCGCCGCCCGACATACCAGGCGGCGATCAGCCCGAGCGTGATCGTCGCGATCAGCCCCAGCGCATCGTCCGGATCGGTCACCGCAAAGCCGTCGCCGGGCAGCACGAAGGCGAGTTCGAGCGCGCCGATCGCGATGCCGGCCAGCGCCGGTCCGCGCCCCGCGCCGCCCGCGATCACGGTGAAGGCGAGTGCCATGAAGATGCACAACAGCCATGGCCGATCGGGGGCGAGGTGCAGCCCGCCCAGCGTGACCGCGGTGACCAGCGCGATCGCGCCGGCGAACAGCAGCAGCGGGCGTTTGATCACGGGCATCACGGGCAATTCCAGACAGGTGTCGACCCGAGCCAACTTGCCGTCGCTTGCTTACGCCCACCTTACCCCGTGCGCCTCCCGGCGATATCCGGCGGCGGGTACGTAATGTGCCTGTAAGTCTGGGCTTGTAGGGGCGGCGGAGCCTCGCCGGGAGGCGACGTTGTTATCAACCCATTTTGTCCGCAGGGCCGCTTGACCGACGAACCAGCCTCCATCCCGCCCTTGCCGGCGGCCCGTATCATGAGCAACGGCGCGCAATTGCGTCTGATCGGTCTTGCCGCGGTCGCGCTAGTCGCGCTGCTGCTGGTGATCGCCGGCGTCCGCGCGCTGCTGGCGCCTGCGCCCGCGCCGCCGGAGAAATTGCCGGCGGGCGCGTTCCGCCCGACCCGCGAGCAGCTCGCGCAGCTGACGATCGCGCCGGTACGCAGCGGCGCCGACAGCACGCTGATCCGCGCGAATGGCGCGATCGCGGTCGACGGGGATCGCAGCACGCCGGTGCTGCTGCCGTTTTCGGGGCAGGTGATCGCGGTCTATGTCGAGCCGGGTCAGCGGGTCGCGCCGGGCCAGCCGCTGCTGCGCATCGCCTCGCCGGAAATGGTCGACGCGCGCAACACGCTCGCCGCCGCCGGCGCGCAACAGGCAAGCGCGACCGAAGCGCTGCGCGTCGCCGAAGCCAATGCGGCACGGCAGAAAGCGATTTACGAAACCGCGGGCGGCGCGCTGAAGGATTATAGGCAGGCGCAGGCCGATCTCGTCGCGGCGCAATCGGCGGCGCGCACCGCGCAATCGGCGGTGAACGCGGCGCAGAACCATCTCGCGATCTTCGGTCACGGTGGGGGCAATGCCAGCCAGCCGGCGACGATCTATCGCGCGCCGGTCGGCGGGCTGATCGCCGATCGCAACGTCGCGCCGGGACAGTTCGTCACCGCGGGAAGCACTGCGCCGCTGATGACGATCACCGATCCGACGCGGGTATGGCTGGTCGCGCAGCTCGCCGAAAGCGACGTGGCATCGGTCCATGTCGGCGATCAGGTCGAAGTGACCACACCGGCGCTGCCCGGCCGCACCTTTGCCGCGCGGGTCGACAATGTCGGCGCGGCGCTCGATCCCGCCAGTCACCGCCTTGCGGTGCGCGCCACGATCAGCAACCCGGACGGCGCGCTCAAGCCGCAGATGTTCGCCTCCTTCACGATCCGCCGCCAGACCGGCGGGGCGGACGGCATTTTCGTGCCCGCGTCGGCGGTGATCCATGAGGGCGACACCGCACGCGTGTGGATCGTCGGGCGCGACAAATTGCTCTATGCGCGCGCGGTGACGACCGCGCCGGGCGAGGGCGGGCAGATCCGTATCGTCACCGGGCTGACGCCGGGCGACCGCGTGGTGACCGCCGGCGCCTTGTTCGTGAACGAGGCGGGTATCGACCAATGAACCGGCTGGTCGAGCTGGCGCTGCGCCAGCGGATGCTCGTGCTCACCCTGCTGATCGGGCTGATCATGGCGGGGGTGGTAGGGTTCGCCAACCTCAATATCGAGGCCTATCCCGATCCCGTCCCGCCGATGGTCGAGGTGCTGACGCAGAGCAACGGCACCTCCGCCGAGGAGATGGAACGCAACGTCACCACCCCGATCGAGGTGGCGATCGCGGGGCTGCCGCATCTGACGGCGGTGCGCTCGATCTCCCTGTTCGGCCTGTCCGACGTGAAGATCCAGTTCAGCTATGACGTGACGTTCCGTGAGGCCGAGCAGTTGGTGCTCGGTCGCCTGTCGCAGATTCCGCCGATGCCCAACGGCGCGCAGCCGACCATCTCCCCCACCAGCCCGATCGGCGAAATCTATCGCTATCGCGTCGTCGGGCCGCCGGGCTATTCGGTGATGGACCTCAAGACGCTGCAGGATTGGGTGCTCCAGCGTCGTTTCAAGCGGCTGCCGGGGGTGGTCGACGTCACCGGCTGGGGCGGCAAATTGCGGACCTATGAGGTGCGGCTCGATCGCGACAAGCTCGTTGCGCACGGCGTCACCGTGCCGCAGGTGCTCGCGGCGATCGGCAAGAGCGACGGCAATGTCGGCGGCCAGACGGTCAATTTCGGCGAGCAGGCGGCGATCGTCCGCGGGGTCGGGCTGATCCAGTCGGTCGAGGGCATCCGCGACGTGATGGTCGGGATGGGCGGGACGACCCCGGTGCTGCTGCGCGATGTCGGTACCATCGAGATCGGCAACATGCCGCGGCTCGGCATCGCCGGCGACGGGCAGACCGACGATGTGGTGATGGGCATCGTGCTGATGCAGCGCGGTGCGCAATCGATGCCCGCGATCCGCGCGGTGGAGCAGGAGGTCGAGACGATCAACGCCGGCGGAGTGCTGCCGCCCGGCGTGCATCTCGAACGGATCTACGACCGCTCGAACCTGATCGGCGTGACGACCCATACGGTGATGCACAATCTGGTCGCCGGGGTGCTGCTGATCTGCCTGCTGCAATGGCTGTTCCTCGGCAATCTGCGCAGCGCGTTGATCGTCGCGGTGACCATTCCCTTCGCGCTGTCGGTCGCGGTGCTGGTGCTGATCCTGCAGGGCGAATCCGCCAATCTGCTGTCGCTCGGCGCGCTCGATTTCGGGCTGATCGTCGATGCGAGCGTGATCATGGTCGAGGCGATCTTCCGCCGGATGGTCGATCGCTCGCACAATATCGGCAGCGGGCGGATCCACGCCAGCACCGCCAACCGCTTCTCGGCTATTCTTCACGCGTCGAGCGATGTCAGCCGCGGCATCTTCTTCGCCGCGGCGATCATCATCGCGAGCTTCCTGCCCTTGTTCACGCTGACCGGGGTGGAGGGGCATATCTTCGGCCCGATGGCCAAGACCTATGCTTATGCCATCGCCGGCGGGCTGGTCGCGGCGTTCACCGTCGCCCCGGTGCTCTCGGCGCTGTTGCTGCCGGACAAACTGGCCGAGGTCGATACCTGGGTCGTCCGGCAGCTCAAGCGCGTCACTGAGCCCGCGGTGGGTTTTGCCCTCGCCAATCGCGTGCTGACGCTCGGCATCACCGGGCTCGCGCTCGCCGCGTCGCTTTATGCGGTGCGGGTGCTGGGGGTCGAGTTCCTGCCGCATCTGGAGGAGGGCAATCTCTACAT
>NZ_MKRR01000111.1:142431-143075 GCF_001897045.1 Sphingomonas sp. 66-10 | reverse complement strand
CGCCCGCCCCGAGGTGGAGCGCGTCGTCTCGACCCACGGGCGCCCCGACGACGGCACCGATGCGACCGGCTTCTTCAACGCCGAATTCTATGCCCCGCTGAAACCCGCCGAGGACTGGCCGTCGGGTGCAAGCAAGGAGAAACTGACATCCGAGCTGCAACGGAAATTGCAGGCGCGCTATCCCGGGGTCGATTTCGAATTCTCGCAATATATCGAGGATAATGTCGACGAGGCGTCGTCGGGCGTAAAGGGCGCCAATTCGATCAAGGTATTCGGCAACGATCTGGAGACGCTCGAAAAGGTCGCCGGCGCGATCAAGGCGCAGATGGCGCACGTGCCGGGTATCGCCGATCTCGGCGTGTCGGATTCGCTTGGCCAGCCGACCGTCCGCATCGATATCGATCGCCGCGCCGCCGCGCGCTACGGGCTGACCCCGGACGATATCAACCAGACGGTCGCCGCCGCGGTCGGCGGGCAATCGAGCGCCGATCTCTACGAAAAGGATACCGATCGGCATTTCCCGATCGTCGTCCGGCTCGATCCAGCGCAGCGCAACGATATCGAATCGCTCAACCGCATCACGATCGGCGCACCGGGGCCGGGCGGGAACGGTGTGGTCCAGGTGCCGCTATCCGAAGTGGCGA
>NZ_MKRR01000111.1:126721-142415 GCF_001897045.1 Sphingomonas sp. 66-10 | reverse complement strand
TGGCGCCTCGTTCATCTATCGCGAGCATCAGGAACGCTATGTCCCGATCAAGTTCAGCGTGCGCGGGCGCGATCTGGGCAGCGCGGTCGACGAGGTGAAGGCGCGGATCGCCAAGCATGTCGTGCTGCCGCCGGGCTATCATCTCGAATGGGCGGGCGAACTCGGCAATCTCGCCAATGCGGTCGCGCGGTTGCAGATCGTCGTGCCGGTCAGCTTGTTGCTGATCCTCGTCCTGCTGTTCGCCAATTTCGGATCGATCCGCGATACCTTGCTCGCGTTCAGCGTGATCCCGATGGCGCTGATCGGCGGGGTGCTCGCGCTGGCGCTGACCGGCACGCCGTTCAGCATCTCCGCCGCGATCGGCTTCGTCGCCTTGTTCGGCATCGCGGTGATGGACGGGATCCTCGTCGTCACCACCTTCAACCAGCAGCTCAACGAAGGGATGGAGCGCGACGAGGCGCTGGCGATGACGGTGCGGCATTGCCTGCGCCCGGTGGTGATGACCTGTCTCGCGGCGGCGATCGGCCTGTTGCCGGCGGCGATTTCGAGCGGGATCGGCAGCCAGGTGCAGAAGCCGCTGGCGCTGGTCGTGGTCGGCGGGATGACGCTGGCGCCGGTGTTGATCCTGATGGTGCTGCCGGTGCTGATCGCGCGTTTCTCGCGCCACGACAGCGGGCTGCTGGAGCGCAAACCTCAACAGCCAGACGCCGATCAGGCGCAGGCGGAGCCGGCATGATGCGCGTCGCTTTGCTTTCGCTCCCGCTCGTGGTGCTGGTTGCCGGGTGCACTGTCTCGCCGGCGCATCCGGGGACACAGGCGGCGCTGCCGCCCGCACGCCAGTCGCAGACGATTGCCCCTGCAAGTGGCACGGCGCAGCAGGTGGATGTCGGCGCGCCGCCGCTTGCGCAATGGTGGCGTGCGTTCGGCAGCGCCAAGCTCGACGCGTTGGTCGAGACCGCGCTGGCGCATAACGAGGACCTCGCCACCGCCGAGGCTAATCTGCGTCAGGCGCAGGAACAGGCGCGCGCCACCGCGGGCGGGCAGGGGCCGCAGGCCGATCTCAACTATCAGGTGCAGCGCGCCCGCGTGTCGAACGCGTTGCAGACCCCGCTCGCCGATCAATCGATCAACCTCTACACGCTCCACACCGCACAGGTGACGGTGGCCTATCCGCTCGATCTGTTCGGCGAGGGGCGCAATCGCGTCCGCTCGGCGCGCGCGGCGGCGGAGGTGGCGGCGCATCGGCTCGACGCGGCGCGGATCACCGCAATCTCCAATCTGGTGCAGGCGGCGATTCAATATGCCGCGCTCGACGCGCAGGCCGAGGCGACGCGCAAGGCGATCGCCGACAATCGCGCGCTCGTCGCGATGCTCGAACGGCGGCGCGCGCTCGGCGATGTCGGGCTGTCCGATGTCACCGCGCAGCAGACCGTGCTCGCCAATGCCGAGGCGGCGTTGCCGCCGCTGGAGCGACAGCGCGCGCATCAGGCCGGGCTGATCCTCTCGCTGCTCGGCAGGCCCGCCGGGTCGCCGCTGCCGCCGCTGCCGGCGATGACCGAGCTGCATCTGCCCGCCGATCTGCCTGTCGCGCTCCCGTCCGATGTCGTCGCGCACCGCCCCGACGTCCAGGCGGCGGCGGCGCAGATGCGCGGGGCGGCGGCCGATGTCGGTGCGGCAATGGCGGCGCGCCTGCCGTCGATCACGCTCAGCGGGCAGGCGGGGGGCTCGGCGACGCATTTTGCCGATATGTTCGCCAGCGGGAATCCGTTCTTCTCGCTGATCGGCGGGATCACTCAGCCGTTATTTCATTCGGGGCAATTGCTCCACCAGAAGCATGCGGCCGACGCGGCGCTCGATGCGGCCAAGGCGCAATATCGCGCGGCGGCGCTGCAGGCCTTCCTCGATGTCGACGACGCGCTGTCGGGGCTGCGCACCGATGCTGCCGCACTCGACGCGGCGACCCGCGCCGACGACGCCGCCAGCCGCACGCTGGTGATGACGCGGCGGCAGATGGAGTTGGGCGCAGTCGGCAGTTTCGCGCTGCTCAATGCCTCGTCGGCGGCGTCGCAGGCGGCGGTACAGCGCATCCAGGCGACCGCGGCGCGGCTCACCGATACGGTGGCGTTGTTCCAGGCGTGCGGAACGCCCGTTACGGGAAAATAAGTCCACCTCCGTTCGCCCTCAGCTTGTCGAAGGGCGTCCTGCCGGTCGTGAGGTGGGGACGCCCTTCGACAGGCTCAGGGCGAACGGCGTATCTGACGCACCGCGCTACGTCTGGAGCATATAACCCACGCCGCGCACCGTCTGGACGGTGAGCGCAAGTCCCGCCTCCTTCAGATGCCGGCGGATGCGATGGATATAGACTTCCACCGCATTCGACCCGAGCGAATCGCCCGCGCCGAACAATTGATCCTCCAGCACGCGCTTGGGCACCACGCGATTGGGCTGGCGCATCAGCAGTTCGAGCAATTCGCCCTCGCGTACCGAAAATTCCAGCGCAGCGCCCTCGGCGCGAAACTGCCGCGCCTCGGTATCGAGTTCGAGCGTGCCGGCGCGGAGCAGCCGGTCCTTATACCCCGAGTCGCGCCGCAGGATCGCCAGCACCCGCGCGTGGAGCTCGTCGAAGTGGAACGGCTTGGACATATAATCGTCCGCCCCGGCGCGGAGGCCGCCGAGGCGGTTTTCCACCTCGCCGCGCGCGGTGAGGATGATGATCGGTTCGCTGCGCTGCGCCGCGCGCAGCCGTTTGAGCAGATCGAGCCCATCCTCGTCGGGCAGCCCGAGATCGAGGATGACGAGCGCGTAGCGCGTCGTGCGGATCAATATATCGGCATCGCCGGCATTATGCGCGAGATCGCAATGCAGATGGCGCGCGGCGAAAGCTTCGCCGATCGCCTGGGCCAGCTCGATATTGTCCTCGACGACCAGCAATCTCATCGCCGCCTCATGCGACGCGCGCGGCGGTCGTGCAATGCGCGATCAGTCGTGCGGGCCGGCATAGCCGGGCAGATACGCCGCCTCCGCCCCACGCGCGATCGTCAGCGCCTTTTCGACCGCGGTGTCGAAATCGCTCTCCAGCAGCGCGGGCTTGATGCGGTGGCGCAGGAAATCGGCCCAGAGGAATTCGGAATAGGGCGTATCGTCCTTGGCATAGCCGCCCGCGCGACGGAGCTGGCCGGCGAGCGAGCGATAGGGATCGTCGCGCAGCCGCGAGAGCTTCTTGGGCAGGTCCGCCGCCGACTTGCGCACGCCCTTCTCGTCGAACGGGTGGAGCCAGTTGCGGTTGTCCATCACCGTCAGGAAGGTCTCGCGCGACAAATGGCTGAGATCGGCGACGATACGCACCAGCACCTGCTGCTGCCCGGCCTCCATCAGCGCGACCGCGAGGTGGTGGTTGTCGATGATCCACGGCCGCTGCTTCGGCCCGAGGATCGCGGGGAGCAGATGGTGCGACAGGAAGGCGCCGCCCGCTTCGTGCGAGCGCTCCTCCCAGTCACGGCGCTTGCGGGCGACCTCGCGCCGGCCGACCGTCATCTGGGTCGGGCGGAGCTCAGCGAGCGGGGTCGGGTGGAGGATCGGTGGGCAGTCCTGCATCATCACTTCCCCTTGTCGCCGCTTATCGCCGCCACCGCGTCGGCGACGCTGTAGCTGCTGCGCGCGGCGAGATCGTCGCGGCCCGCGCGGTGGAACAGGTCGCGGATATGATCATGGACCCGCGCGAGCCGCAAGCTGGTGCCGGCGCGCGATATTTTGTCGTCGAACTCGATCAGGCAGTCGAGCGCCGTACTGTCCAGATCGAAGCTTTCCTCGATGCTCAGCACCAGCGCATGCCCGCCGCCGAGCCGGCGCTCGACATCGCGCAGCACGCGTTCGGCATTGCCGAAGAACAGCGGTTCGGACGGCCGGAGTACCAATATCCCGGCCACCGGCTTGGCATCGGGATGCCGCGCGAGATCAACGAAATCATGTCCGCCGCCAAGCTGCCCCAGTTCGAGCACGTTCGAGGTCGACATCCGCTGGATCAGCGCGGCGAGCGACAGCGCGATCGCGATCAGCATCCCGTCGAGCACGCCGAACGCCAGCACCGCTGCTGCCGCCGCGAATGCTACCACTTCGTCGCGTCTGATCCGCCAGAGGTGGAGGAAAGGTGCGGGGGACAAAGCGTGGGTCAACGCGGCAATCACCACCGCCGCCAACACCGCATCGGGCAGATGCGCGATCGCCGGCCGGCCGAACCAGGCGAGCAGCCCGAGCGTGACCGCCGCGAACACCGGGGTCCAGCGCGACGCAGCACCTGCCGCCTCGCTTGCCGATCCGGCCGAAAACCCCGCGCCGACCGGCATCCCCTGGACGACCGCCGCCGCCAGATTGGCGCCGCCGATCGCGGCCAGCTCGCGATCGGGATCGATCGAATCGCCGTGGCGCAACGCCAGCGCGCGCATCGTTCCCCAGCTTTCGGCGAACAGGATCAGCGCCAGCGGCACCACCAGTTGCGCCAGTCGTGACACCGCGCCGAAGCCGATATCGGGCAGTTCGGGAAGGTGCAGCGCGATCGCGATGTCGCCCACCGTCCGGACGCCGTGGGCCGGCAGATCGAGCAGGCGCGAGGCGGCGATCCCCAGCACGAGCACGACAAAGGCGGCGGGAATGCCGGGCAGGCGTCGCAACCCGAGCAGCAACGCCAGCGCGACCAATCCGGTCGCGACCGAGGCGAGATGCCAGTCCGGCATCGTCTCGGCGAGCCGCGCGACCAGTGTCAGCAGATTGCCGCCGGCGATATCGACCCCGACGATCGCCGGGAGCTGGCGGAGGATGATCGTGATCGCGAGCCCGAGCGCGAAGCCGCGCAGCACCGGGCGGGCGATGAAGCTGGTCAGCGCCCCCAGTCGCAGCGCTGCAGCGATCAGGAACAGCAGCCCCGCCAGCGCAACTGCCAGCGTCGCCAATATCTCGCGCGGCACCGCCTCATGCGCCATTGCCGCGAGCGCCGCCGCGAGGATCGCGGCGGAGGAGGAGGTGGAGGAAACGATCGCGAACCGGCTGCGCCCGATCGCGGCATAAGCGAGGCATCCGGCGATTGCCGCGACGATCGCGCGCGCCGGTTCGAGCCCCGCGATGCTGGCATAGGCCACCGCCTCCGGCAGCAATAGCCCCGCGACCGAAACGCCAGCGATCACATCGGCCCGCGCCATGCCGGCACGCTACGCACTTTCAATGCGTTGGCAAGCTGCAGAACGCGGACGAACGCCGGCGGCGGCGGTTGGGGAAATCGCGCCGTGGTGATATGATCGCACCGGCGCTGCGGACCCGATCCGGCCGATGGCCGCCCCGCGCGCCGATCGATGCCGACACCGGCTCGGCGAGTGGCGAAGCGCGTCTCCACAGGGAATGGAGCACGCACGTCGCCGGCGCCTGCATCGCGATCTGTTCCGGCCTGTTTTTCCGCGCCTTTGCGGATGCCGGATCGCGAGGAGACGAACAATGAAATCGACACCTTTGCTGATGGCGCTCGGCGCCGTCGCGCTCGCCGGTCCCGGGACGGTGACGGCCCAGCGCGGTGGTCATCCCGCCGCAATGCCGATGATCCATACCCCGACTACCGTGGCCCCGACGACGGCCCCCGCCACGCATATGTCGCAGGGGGCGACCCAGGGGACGGGCTGGAATCATATGAACGGCCCGACCCATGCCACCGGTCAGCCCAATGCGTCATGCGGCAGCGCCAGCGCGCCGACCACGCCGGGCAATGCCGGGAGCGCACCGGGATCGGCATTCAATCCGACGGGACAAGCGGGCTCGGTCTATGCCGGCCAGCAGCCGCAGAACTCGCGCAACACCGCTTCGGTGTCGCAATATGATTCTGCCTGCCTGCATCACAATTAGGCAATATTGACCCACGGGTGACGCGCGCGGCCGTCCACCGGTCGCGCGCGTGCTCGCGTCCGCTCCAAAAAATCCAGATTTTTCAGAAAGGTGGAGGCCCGACCGGGAATCGAACCCGGGTGCAAGGATTTGCAGTCCTCTGCGTCACCACTCCGCCATCGGGCCTCGATGTGCGTGGAGCGCGGGCTGATGCGTCGGCGCTCGCCCGCTGTCAAGCGCGCGGCGACAGTTGGCGGCGCAGCGGTGACGCGATACAAGCCGCGCGAATGCTTTAGTGTATTGCATCAATAAAACAGCTGTGCGACAGGGTATGATCATGACCGCGACCATTTCTCCCGCGAACGATTTCGAGGCGATGCGCACCGCAATGGTGGTGAGCCAGCTGCGTCCCAATGCGGTGAACGATCCGCGCGTCGTGGCGGCGATGGCCGCCGTCGCGCGCGAGACGTTCGTGCCGTCCGAGGCCGCGCCGCTCGCGTATCGCGATACCGCGGTGCCGCTCGGTAACGGGCGTGCGGCGAACCTGCCGATCGCGACCGGCCGGCTGCTGACCGAGGCGCGGCTGCAGCCGGGCGACCGGGTGCTGCTGATCGGTGCTGCGACCGGCTATACCGCGGCGGTTCTCGCCGGCCTCGTCGGCCATGTCGTCGCGGTCGAGAGCGACGCCGATCTCGCTGCCCGCGCGCGCGCTGCGCTGGCCGGAGTCACGGGGGTCGAACTGGTCGAGGGGCCGCTCGAACACGGCCATGCCGCCGGCGCACCCTATGACGTGATCGTGGTCGACGGCGCGGTCGAGGAACTCCCTGAGGCACTGGTCGATCAGGTGCGCGAAGGCGGCCGGATCGTTGCGGGGCTGGTCGATCGCGGAGTCACCCGGCTTGCCGCCGGGCGCCGCACCGGGGGCGGCTTCGGCCTCGTCGGTTTCGCGGATATCGAATCGGTGGTGCTGCCGGGCTTCGCGCGCCGGCGCGGATTCAGCTTCTGAGGTATTCTTTGGGCCGCCATCTTTCTTCGATCGCGCCGGTCGCGATCCTTGCCGCGACGCTCGCCGTGCCTGCCTCCGCGGAGACGCTGCGTGATGCGTTGGCCAAAGCCTATCACGATAATCCGACAATCACCGGCGCGCGTGCACAGCAGCGCGCCAATGACGAGAATGTGCCGATCGCCAAGGCCGCGGGGCGCCCCGGCGTTTCCGCCACCGGGTCGTTGAATGACAATCTGGTGCGCACCGGCAATTCCTTCACCACGCCGGCGCGGATCGCGCAGCTCGGGGTGACGCTCAACGTGCCGGTCTATTCGGGCGGCGCGGTGCGCAATTCGATTCGCGCGGCCGAAACCCGGGTGGAAGCCGGGCAGGCCAGCCTCCGCGGGACCGAGGCGACGACGTTCACCAATGTCGTCGCCGCCTACAACAATGTGCTGCGCGACGAAGCGATCGTCGGGCTCAACGCGCAGAATGTGAAGGTGCTGGAAACCAACCTCACCGCGGCGCGCGATCGTTTCCAGGTCGGCGATCTGACGCGGACCGACGTCGCGCAGTCCGAGGCGCGGCTGAGCCTGGCGCGCGCGCAATTGCAGACCGCGCAGGCCAATCTGATTTCGAGCCGCGAGAATTATGTCGCGCTGGTCGGCACGGCGCCGGGCACGCTCGAGCCGCCGCCGCCGCTGCCGCATTTGCCCGATTCGCCCGATTCGGCGGTCGAGGTCGCGCTGAGCCAGAACCCGACCTTGCTCGCCGCGCAGCGCCAGCGCGATGCCACGCGCTATGACGTCAAAGTGGCGCAGGCCAGCCGGTTGCCGACCGTCGGGATCGGGGTCGGGGAGAATGCCACTTCCTATCTCGGCTCGCTCGGCGCGGGCACGGGGCTCGGCGTCGGGCAGAACGGGTCGTCGACCTCGATCGGCGTCAACCTCCGGGTGCCGATCTTCCAGGGCGGGCTTCCCGCCGCGCAGATCCGGCAGGCGCAGGCGAATCGCTCGCAGGCGATCGAGAATGCCACCGCGGCGGAGCGGCAGGTGATCGCCGATACGCGCTCGTCCTTTGCGATCTGGCGGTCGGCGCTGGAGGTGATCCAGTCGTCGGAGGCGGCGGTCAATGCGAATCGGCTCTCGCTGGAGGGCGTGCGGGCCGAGAACAGCGTCGGCAACCGGACGATCCTCGATATCCTCAACGCGGAGCAGGAATTGCTCAACAGCCAGGTGACGCTCGTCACCGCCCGTCGCGACGCTTATGTCGCGGGCTTCGCGCTGCTCGCGGCGATGGGGCGGGCGGAGGCACGCGATCTCGGGCTCGACGGCGGGCCGCTCTACAATCCGGCGGACAATTATAATGCGGTGAAGGGCCGGTTCCTCGATTACGGCACCGGCGCCGCGCCCGTGCCGATCGCCCCGACCACCGCGAAAGTGGCGCCGCAAAACGCCACGGTGACGCGTCCGCTCGGCCCGGAATTCGATACGCCTGTTGACAGGAACGCCCCCTTAACCACAGGTGAGCACGCACCAAACCGCTGATTGGAACGTCGCTTATGGGGGACGCTAGCGCCGAGCCGTCGATGGAGGACATCCTGTCCTCGATCAAACGGATCATCGCCGAGGAGGGAGAGGGGACAACGCGCATGCGCCGTCCCTCGATTCGTCCTGTGCCGTCAGTTGTCCCGCCGCCGCCGAGCGAGGAGGCGGACGAGGTGCTGGAGCTGCGTCACGCTATGGCCACCGAACCCACCACGAGCGACACGTCCGCACCTCAGTCTCGGCCCGAACCGGTGCCCGAGGCGATCGTCTCGCAGGAAACCGCGCAAGCGACTCGCGGCGCGCTCGACGCGCTCTCGCGATTGCTGGTGAAGCCCGAGCCCAATACCGACGGCACGCTGGAAGGGCTGGTGCGCGAAATGCTCCGCCCGATGCTGCGCGAATGGCTCGACGCCAACCTGCCCGCGATCGTCGAATCGGTCGTCGCGCGCGAGGTCGCCAAGATCACCAGCTCGGGTCGCTGACCCGCGCCTGCCGGAGATTGTAGCAGCGGTTACGATCTGCTCTATCTGCCGGCATGAAAGCACTTCTTGCCGCGAGCCTGCTCGCCTCCGCCGCTATCGTCGCCGCGCCCGCCGTGGCGCGCCCGTTGACCATCGACGATGTCACCATGTTGTCGCGCGTCGGCGCACCGACCGTGTCGAAGGACGGCCGCTGGCTGGTCTGGGCGCAGCGCGAAACCGATCTCGCCGGCAACAAGGGGCGTTTTGCGCTGTGGAGGCTCGATCTCTCGCGGCGCGGCGCGCAGCCGGCGAAGCTGTCGGCGGATTCGTCCGCCAACGAGAACGACCCGCAGATCGTCGGCGATACGGTGTATTTCTCATCCGACAAGGGCGGCGAGGATGCGATCTGGGCGATGCCCGTCGCGGGCGGCACGCCGCGCCGAATCACCGATTTCAAGGGCGGCTTCAACGGCTTCAAGGTCGCCCCCAGCGGCGATCGACTCGTCGTGTGGGCGGATCGCAAGCCCGGCGCACCGTCGCTTGAGCCGGCGAGCGAGAAGAAGGATCCGAATGCCGGCGAGGGGCGGGTCTATGATCGATTGTTCGTCCGGCATTGGGATACATGGGCGGACGGCACGCGCTCGCAATTGTTCGTCCTGCCGCTGCCCGCCAGCGGCGCGCCCGGCAATGGTACCGCGATCGTCGGCGCGCTGGTCGGCGATACCCCGTCCAAGCCGATGGGCGGCGGCGAGGAAATCGCCTGGGCGCCCGACGGTCGCATCGTCTATTTCGCGATGCGCGAGGCGGGGCGGATCGAGCCCTTGTCGACCAACCTCGATATCTTCGCCGCCCCGGCCGACGGCAGCAGCGCGCCGGTCAATCTGACCGCAGACAACAAGGCGACCGACAACCAGCCGACCGTCTCGCCCGACGGCCGCACGCTGGCGTGGTTCGCGATGCTTCGTCCCGGCTATGAGGCCGATCGTCAGGTGCTGATGGTCCGCGATCTTGCCAGCGGCAAGGTCAGCGCGCTGACCGATAAATGGGATCGCTCGATCGGGTCGATCGCCTGGGCGCCCGATTCGAGATCGCTTTACGTCACCGCCGAGGATACGCAGGAAAATCCGCTGTGGCGGGTCGATGCACATAGCGGACAAGTCACGCGGCTGACGCAGCAGGGCAATGTCTCGTCGGTCACGGTGAGCGCCGGCGGCGGGGTGATCGTTGCGATCAACAGCCTCACCGCGCCCGACGATTTCTATCGCATTACGGGCAAGGGGGCGCCCGAGCGGCTGACCTCGGTCAATGCGGCGAAGCTCGTCGGCGTCGATATGCCCGACGTGTCGCGCTTCAATTTCAAGGGCGCGAACGGCGATACGGTATGGGGTTATGCGGTGAAGCCCTATGGCAGCACCGGCAAGGTGCCGATCGCCTATATGGTCCACGGCGGACCGCAGGGATCGTCGAACAACAGCTGGTCGTATCGCTGGAACCCGGCGGTGTTCGCCGGTGCCGGCTATGGGCTGGTCGCGGTCGATTTCCACGGGTCGACGGGCTACGGCCAAGCCTTCACCGATGCGATCCGCAACAATTGGGGCGGCTGGCCGCTCGAGGATCTGCAAAAGGGTCTCGCCGCCGCGACCGCCAAATATGGCTGGCTCGACGCCGATAACGCCTGTGCGCTCGGCGCCTCCTACGGTGGCTATATGATGAACTGGTTCGCCGGCCAGTGGCCCGATCGCTTCAAATGCATCGTCCAGCACGACGGCGTCTTCGATGCGCGGGCGATGGCCTATGAGACCGAGGAATTGTGGTTCGACGAATGGGAACACGGCGGCAAGGCCTATTATGAAGACCCGGCCGCGTTCGAAAAGTGGAACCCGGTCAATTACGTCGACAAGTGGAAGACCCCGATGCTGGTCATCACCGGCGAGAAGGACTTCCGCATTCCCTATACCCAGGGCCTCGCCGCGTTCACCGCGCTCCAGCGGCGCGACATCCCCTCGCGGCTGCTCGTCAATCCGAACGAGAATCACTGGGTGCTGAAACCGCGCAACTCGCGGCAATGGTATCGCGAGGTGCTCGGCTGGATGGATAAGTGGACCGGGAAGGCGCGGTAACGCTAACCGTCGTCATGCCGGGTTAAGCCCGCATGACGCGAGGGACGAGCGCATCTTTCATCCGCGGTTCATCCCGCGTCGGGTAAGTGGATCGTGCATAGTCGGTTTCCGATCCGCGCACGATCCAAGCTCCCTTCGTTGCGCGCTTTCGGGGCGGTCCTCCTGTTCGGGGCCGCCCTGTTTGCTTTTAGACCTTAAGCGCGGCTTTTCTTTTGCCGCTCCCCCGGTAAAGCCACCGGGATGACCGAATTGCCCAAGACCTTTGACCCCGCCGCCATCGAATCGCGCTGGTATGCGCATTGGGAGGATAACGGCCTGTTCCGCCCCGACCGCCCGGGCGCGGAGCCGTGGACGATCGTCAACCCGCCGCCCAACGTCACCGGATCGCTGCATATCGGGCATGCGCTCGACAATACGCTGCAGGATATCCTCGTCCGCCACGCGCGGTTGAAGGGCAAGGACGCCTTGTGGGTGGTCGGCACCGATCACGCCGGGATCGCGACGCAGATGGTGGTCGAGCGCCAGATGGCGTTGCGCCAGCAGAAGCGCACCGATTTCACCCGCGAAGAATTCGTCGCCAAGGTGTGGGAATGGAAGGCGGAAAGCGGCGGGGCAATCACCCGCCAGCTCCGCCGGCTCGGCTGCTCGATGGATTGGGCCAACGAGCGCTTCACGATGGACGAAGGCTTCAGCAAGGCGGTGCTGAAGGTGTTCGTCGATCTGCACCGTCAGGGGCTGATCTATCGCGACAAGCGCCTCGTGAACTGGGACCCGGGCCTCGGCACCGCGATCAGCGATCTCGAGGTCGAGACCCGCGAGGTGCAGGGCAAATTCTGGCATCTCCGGTATCCGCTGGAGGACGGCAGCGGCTTCATCTCGGTCGCGACGACGCGCCCCGAAACGATGCTCGCAGATATGGCTGTCGCGGTGAACCCCGAGGATGCGCGCTACAAGGCGCTGATCGGCAAGAAGGTGCGGCTGCCGATCACCGGCCGCCTGATCCCGATCATCGCCGATGAACATGCCGATCCCGAACTCGGCTCGGGTGCGGTGAAGATCACCCCAGGGCATGATTTCAACGACTTCGAGGTCGGCAAGCGCGCCGGGATCGAGGCGCGCGACATGCTCAACATGCTCGATGCCAAGGCGCAGGTGACGCAGGTCGCCGACGGGCTGATCCCGGCCGAATTCCTCGGCGAGGATCGTTTCACCGCGCGCAAATTGGTCGTCGAGCGGCTGGAGGCGGAAGGCTTCCTCGAACGCGTCGAGGATCGCGTGATCCAGACGCCGTACGGCGATCGCTCGGGCGACGTGATCGAACCGTGGCTGACCGACCAATGGTATGTCGACGCCGCGACATTGGCGAAGCCCGCGGTCGAGGCGGTGACCTCGGGCAAGACCCGCGTCGTCCCCAAGACGTGGGAAAAGACCTATTTCAACTGGATGGAGAACATCCAGCCGTGGTGCGTCTCGCGCCAATTGTGGTGGGGGCACCGCATCCCGGCATGGTTCGCCGACGATGGCCGCATCTTCGTCGCCGAAAGCGCCGAGGAGGCGCAGGCGCAGGCGGGCGCGGGCGTCACGCTCAGCCAGGACCCCGACGTACTCGATACATGGTTCTCGTCGGCCTTGTGGCCGTTCGCGACGATGGGCTGGCCGGAGAACACCGATCCGACACTCGGCGGACGCTATCCCAATGACGTGCTGATTTCGGGCTTCGACATCCTGTTCTTCTGGGATGCCCGGATGATGATGCAGGGCCTGCAGTTCATGAAGGACGTGCCGTTCCGCACGCTCTATCTGCACGGCCTCGTCCGCGCCGCCGACGGCGCCAAGATGTCCAAGTCGAAGGGCAATACGGTCGATCCGCTCGGGCTGATCGACAAATACGGTGCCGATGCGCTGCGCTTCTTCATGGCGGCGATGGAAAGCCAGGGCCGCGACATCAAGATGGATGAGCGCCGCGTCGAGGGCTATCGCAACTTCGCGACCAAGCTGTGGAACGCCAGCCGCTTCTGCCAGACCAATAGCATCGGCGGATCGGCGACGCTGGAGCCGCCTGCGGCAAGCTCGGCGGTCAACAAATGGATCGTCGGCGAATGCGTCAAGGCGATCCAGTCGGTCGATCTTGCGCTCGCCGAGCTGCGGTTCGACGCAGCGGCCAATGCGATCTACCATTTCGTGTGGAGCCAGTTCTGCGACTGGTATCTCGAATTGATCAAGAGCCAGATCGACGACGAGACGCGTGCGGTGGCGGGCTGGGTGCTCGATCAGGTGCTGGTGGTGCTCCACCCGTTCATGCCCTTCATCACCGAGGAATTGTGGCACGCGCTGGCGCCGCGCGAGCATGAATTGATCGTCGCGAAATGGCCGATGGCCGATGCGCGGGCGATCGATCCCGCGGCGGCGAACGAGGTCGATTGGCTGATCCGGCTGGTCAGCGAGGTGCGGTCGAGCCGCACCGAGCTCAACGTGCCCCCCGGTGCGCGTCTGCCTTATGCGGTGGCCGACGCCGGTGCCGAGACCGCCGCGCGGCTCGCGCGCAATGCGGCGACGATCGCGCGGCTCGCGCGGATCGAGCCGGGCGAGGTGACCGGGGGCAGCGCGCAAGTGGTGGTCGACGAGGCGACCTATCGCCTCGGGCTGGGCGATGTGATCGATCTCGACGCCGAACGCGCGCGGCTCGCCAAGGCGATCGCCGGGGCGGAGAAGGAACGCGATTCGCTCGCCGCGCGGCTGGGCAATGCGAGCTTCGTCGAACGCGCCAAACCCGAAGCGGTCGAAAAAGCGCGCGCCGACCACGCCGACAAGGCGGCGGAGGCCGAACGGCTGTCGGCCGCGCTGGGGCGGCTGGGATAATTCTTCGTCATCCCCGCGCAGGCGGGGATCCATTAACGCAGGTCCGGCGATAGAGTCGCGAGCTCGGCGTGAATGGATCCCCGCCTGCGCGGGGATGACGGATTAGAAGGACGAGGATTTTGTCAGACGAAGCGCCACTACCGCCTGCCGCTCAGCACGGTCATGCGCACAATCTGACGACCGGGCCGATCGGATCGGCGCTGCTGATGTTCGCGCTGCCGACGCTCGCCTCGAATATCCTGCAGACGCTCAACGGCTCGATCAACGCGGTGTGGGTCGGGCGGTTTCTGGGCGAGGGGGCGCTCGCCGCGACCTCCAACGCCAATATCATCATGTTCCTCACCTTCGGCGCGGTGTTCGGCTTCGGCATGGCGGCGACGATCATGGTCGGGCAGAGCTGGGGCCGGCGCGACGTCGATGCGGCGCGGCGCGCGTTCGGCTCGGCGATCGGGCTTGTGCTCGGCACCTCGCTGGTCGTCGCGGCGCTCGGCTGGATCTTCGCGCCACAGATTCTGCATGTCCTTGCCACCCCGCCTGGGGCATTCCAGCCGGCGCTCGATTATCTCCGCGTGATCTTCATCGGGCTGCCCGCGTCGATGCTGCTGGTGCTGATGTTCATGGGGCTGCGCGGCACCGGCGATTCGGTGACGCCCTTGTGGTTCATGGGGTTGTGCGTGGTGCTCGATGCGGGGCTCAACCCGGTGCTGATCCTCGGGCTCGGGCCGTTCCCGCGGCTGGGGATTGCCGGGTCGGCGACCGCGACGCTGATCGCCAATGTCGTCGCGCTCGGGGCATTGGTGTTCCACATGCAGCGCAACGATCTGCCGCTCCGGCTCAAGGGCGCGGAACTGCGTTATATGGTTCCTGCGCCGGCGCTGGTTCGGGTGATCGTCGGCAAGGGGCTGCCGATCGGGGCGCAGATGCTGGTGATGTCCACTTCGGCGCTGGTGATGATCGGGCTGGTCAACCGCCACGGCATCGACACGATCGCGGCCTATGGCATCACCCAGCAATTGTGGAATTACGTCCAGATGCCGGCGATGGCGATCGGCGCGGCGGTATCGGCGATGGCGGCGCAGAATATCGGCGCCGGGCGGTGGGATCGCGTGGCGCGTATCACCCGCGCGGGGCTCGGCTATAATATCGCGATGACCGGGACGATGGTGGCGCTGGGGGTGCTGTTCGATCGCCCGCTGCTCGCGCTGTTCATCGGCGGCGGCAGCCCGGTGATCCCGGTGGCGCAACACATCAACCTCATCGTCACCTGGGGCCTGATCCTGTTCGGCGCGACGATGGTGCTGTTCGGCACGGTGCGCGCGAACGGCGCGGTGTGGGGGCCGCTGATCATCCTGGCGGTCTCGATGTTCCCGGTGCGGCTGGGGCTGGCGCTGGGGCTCGATCCGGTGTGGGGCGCGGACGCCTTGTGGTGGAGCTTCCCGCTCGGCTCGATCGTCAATATCGTGCTGGCGGTGCTCTATTACCTCTACGGCCCGTGGCGGCGCGGCCGGCTGCTGGTGCCCGAGGAGCATGTCGAGGAACGCAGCCACGCCGATATCGAGCCGGGCAACAATCTCAAACCGGCGAGTTAGCCCCGAGCATACCAAACAATCCGTTCGCCCTGAGCCTGTCGAAGGGCTGGCCTTCTTCCGCGGAAGAAAAGGGCAGGGCTTCGACAGGCTCAGCCGGAACGGGGATGGGTAATGGCGGTAAAACGCATCGAGCCGGTGCTTGCCGAGCGCCGCGCGAAAGCGCATGTCCCCGCGCATCATGCACGCATCATTCCCCGCGCTCCGCCTTCGCCGTACCCGCGTCGCCGAGTGGAGCCGCCGGCTCCACCGCGAGACGGTGTTGACCCCGGCC
>NZ_MKRR01000111.1:123281-126548 GCF_001897045.1 Sphingomonas sp. 66-10 | reverse complement strand
AAACAGGCGGTGCCCGAGGTCGGCATCCTCACCGATGTCGCGCTCGATCCCTATACCGCGCACGGGCATGACGGGCTGGTCGACGATGCCGGCTATGTCCTCAACGACGCGACGGTCGAGGTGCTGGTCGGTCAGTCGCTCAACCAGGCGGCGGCGGGGGCGGACATCATCGCGCCCTCGGACATGATGGACGGCCGCATCGGCACGATCCGCGACGCGCTCGAAGCCGCGGGGCATATCAACGTCCAGATCATGGCCTATGCCGCCAAATATGCCAGCGCCTTCTACGGCCCGTTCCGCGATGCAGTCGGCAGCCGCGGGCTGCTCAAGGGTGACAAGAAGACCTATCAGATGGATCACGCCAATGCCGATGAGGCGCTGCGCGAGGTGGCGATGGACCTCGCCGAGGGCGCGGACAGCGTGATGGTCAAGCCGGGCCTGCCCTATCTCGATATCATCCGGCAGGTGAAGGATGCATTCGGCGTTCCGGTGTTCGCCTATCAGGTGTCGGGCGAATATGCGATGATCGAGGCGGCGGCCGCCGCCGGCGCGGGCGATCGCGACGCGTTGGTGCTCGAAACGCTCACGGCCTTCCGCCGCGCAGGCTGCTCCGGCGTGCTGACCTATCATGCGGTGCATGCCGCGCGGCTGCTCGGCGCATGATCGAGACCGAACGCCTGATCCTGCGCGCGCCCGAGCCGCGTGACCGCGCGCCGCTCCACGCGATGTGGGCCGATCCGCGCGTGATGGCCGATCTCGGCCCGGTCAAGACCGCTGCCGACAGCGACGCCGCGCTCGCGCGCCACGCCTCCTACGCTCCGCTTGGTTTCTTCGCGGTCGAGCGGCGCGAAGACGGCGCGACGATCGGCTTCTGCGGGCTCAAGCCCGGTGCGCCCAACACCCCGATCGAGAATATGCTCGAGGTCGGCTGGATGCTCGGGGTGCCCTATTGGGGCGCCGGCTATGCGCGCGAAGCGGCGGCGGCGAGCATCGCCTGGGGCTGGGCGACGCGCGATGATTCGGCGATCGTCGCGATCACCGCGCGGCGCAACGCCAAGAGCCGCGGGCTGATGGAACGGCTCGGGATGCATTATGTCCCGGCGCTCGATTTCCTCCACCCGCTGTATGCGGTGGAGAATCCGCTGTCCGACACCGTGACCTACCGGATCGACCGCCCGTGATCGAAACCCCGCGCCTGATCCTTCGCCGCTGGCGCGAGGCCGATGCCGAGCCATTTTTCGCGATGGGGCAGGATGCCGAGGTGATGCGCTATCTCGGCCCGCCGATGTCGCGCGCGGATTGCGCGGCGACGGTCGTGCGGCAGAATGCGCTGGCCGACAGCTACGGCTCGTGCTTCTGGGCGATCGAGCGGCGCGCCGACGGCGCCTTCATCGGCTTCTGCGGGATCAAGCAGGGGTCGGAGGGCACGCCGATCGCGGGGCAGCCCGAGATCGGCTGGCGCCTCGCGCGCGAAGCGTGGGGGCAGGGCTATGCGCGCGAGGCGGCGCAGGCATCGCTCGATCGCGGCTGGTCGACGCAGGACTGGCCCGAGGTGGCCGCGATCACCGTCCCCGCTAATACGCAGAGCTGGGGGCTGATGATTCGCCTCGGCATGACGCGCGACCCCGACGGAGATTTCGATCACCCCGTACTGGCGCCGGGCGATCCGCTGCGTCGACATTTGACCTACCGAATCGCGCGATAACGCAAATCGTCTTGTGCTCCCGCGAAGGCGGGAGCCCAGTCTGGGTCCGCGCCTTGGGTTTCCATCAAAGTAATATTTTGATGGGGGCCCTTCGCGGCGACACAAGCAGGCTAACCTAATCCGCCGGCGCAAGGCGTCGTTGGATTGCAGCGATTCGCGCGGTGGAGGTGTCGACCGCCTGTTGCGCCGCCTGAACCGCCTCGTCGAGCGCGGGATAGGGCGCGACGAGCGCCTGTGCGCGATCGGACGCGAGTTGCTCCAGTTCGGCCAACACGTCGACCTGCCGCGCGCGGGCCGCGTCGAGATCGGCAAGCGCGGTCTGCGCGTCGAGCCATTTGTCGCTGCCCGCCGCGGCGCCGCTGGCGGCGGCCGCCAGCTGTTCGGCGCGGGTCGCGGCAGTGGCGAAGGTGGCGGCGGCCTCGCTCAGTCGCGTGCGCGCGGCGGCGATTCGCGAATCGAGTTCGGGATCGGCGGCGGCAACCGGCGGCGGCGGCGCGGGCGGCTCGCGGAAATCGAGCTGCTCGCCGGCACGCGGCAACAGCGACGGAAAGTCATGCTCAACACATCCGCACAGCGTCAGCGCCAGAACGAGCAGGGGGAAATGAGGCTTCATCGCCCCCGCGATGTACGAAGTGAGAAAAGTGCACGCAATGCTCTTGCGCAACCTGAAACCCCCTTCTATGAGGCCACCTCCCAGGCGCCCGTAGCTCAGCTGGATAGAGCATCAGACTACGAATCTGAGGGTCGGACGTTCGAATCGTTCCGGGCGCGCCACTTATTCCTGATTTGATATCAGAAGGTTGGGCGGGGTCGCGTAAGGCGGCCCCGCCCAATCTTGTTTTCGGCTGGTCGAGCGTGCGGCATGCGCCGCTCGGTGATCAGTTGGGCAGCGTCTCGAGCTGCGCGGGCGCGGGATCGTAGCCGGCCGGCGTGGTGGCGGGGCGCAGCCAGCCGATCTCGTGGAGCAGGAACAGGACCAGCCCCACCGCCAGCGGAATCAGATAATAGACCACGCGATAGACCAGCAGCGCCGCGAACAATGTCGCGCGGTCGATTCGCGGTAACGCGACCAGCATCACCGTTTCGAACACCCCGACCCCGCCCGGCGCGTGCGCGAGCAGCCCCGAGACGAACGCCACGACATAGCCGAGCAGCAATTCGGGGAACGCCGAGAGCGACAGCCCCGGGACGAGCACGAACAAAGCCGCGGTCGCCAGCGCGATATCGAGCGCGGCAAGCGCGAACTGGAGGAGCGCCAGCCGCACCGTCGGTAGCACCAAGGTCCAGCCGAACAGCTTGAGCGACCGCCCCGCGGCGCGATGCAGGACGGCCAGCGTCACGGCGATGCCGCCGAGCACCAGCGCGCCGGTCATCACGCGCGCGGCGGGGCTGATCTCCAGCGCGCCGATCGTCAACGCGCCGGGCCGGAGGATCAGCCCGATGCCGAGCAGCAGGAAGACCCCGCACCAGAAGGTGACCCCGGCGATGATCATGATCTGCGCCACTTCGCCCAGCGTGAAGCCGGCGTGGCGATAGACGCGCCAGCGCGCGGTGCCCCCGGT
>NZ_MKRR01000111.1:84312-123216 GCF_001897045.1 Sphingomonas sp. 66-10 | reverse complement strand
GACGAAATAGCTCAGCGCGGTGATCGCCAGCGACAGCAGCAACCGCCCCGATCCGATCCGGCGGATCGCGGCGTCGATTTCGTCACGGCTGGTATTGCTGAGGATATGGCGCAACGCAGTCACCGCCACCGCGACGACGATCAGCATCAGCACCCCGACGATCCAGCGCCCCGCGCGACGCTTGGCGTCGTCGCTCATCAGGCGGGTGGCGAGGGGGGAAGACGGCCGATCCATACCTAAATCACTTTCGCGAGGCCGCCCGGGTGGGGTACGAGTCGGCGCTACCTCCTTCGCCATCAAAACCGGGAGCGTAAATACCCAATGCGACCCCCGACGCGAACCGGCCGCTGTTCGTCGTCGCGCTGGCCCGGGTGATCAGGCGCGAACCCAAAAGCCTGATTTGCAACGGGACCTTTCTTAACAGCGGCTGCATGTTATGTTCAGCATAGGTCACAGGTCGGCCGATCATAATCCGGGCTCAGATTTCAAAGGAGGGTTTACGCCATGCGCAAGACTTTGATCATGTCGACGGTGATGGCTTCACTGATGGTTGCGGTTGCCACCATTCCGACGGAGGCTGGTGCGCAGACCTACAATCGCGGCCATCAGCGGCATCACCACTATCGCTGCAAGCGCAGCAGCGGCACCACCGGCCTGATCGCCGGCGGCGCGGGCGGTGCGCTGCTCGGTAATGCGCTTGGCGGCGGCACGCTCGGCACGGTTGCCGGCGGCGTCGGCGGTGCCTTGCTCGGTCGTCACCTCGACAAGAAGCATGACGCCGCGCAGAACCGTCGTAACGGCTGCTGATCCGACAGCGTCCTACGGGGCTTCGGGCCGGGCTGCGGAAATACCCGCGGCCCGGCCTTTGTCTTCTGCGCGATCGCAATAGCCCCTCGCGCCATTCGGCTCGTGACGAACTTAAAGCGCGATCCCGGCGCGCCCGGCAAGATCGGTGATATATTGCCAGGCGACCCGCCCCGAGCGGCTGCCGCGCCGCGTCGCCCATTGCACCGCCTCCGCGGCGTCGAACGGCAGGCCGTAACGCTCGGTATAGCCGCGCACGATCGCCAGATAATGATCCTGATCGACAACGTGGAAGCCGAGGCTCAGCCCGAAGCGGTCTGCGAGCGCGAGCTGGTCGTCGACCGAATCGCGCGGGTTGATCGCATTTTCCTGCTCATGAATGTCGCGCGGGACGAGATGGCGGCGGTTCGACGTTACCACCAGCCGCGCATTGGCCGGCCGCGCCTCCGCGCCGCCTTCGAGCAGCGACCGTAGCGTCCGCGCATCGCGCACCGCATCGATCCCGAGATCGTCGAGGAACAGCACGAACGCGCGCGGCACATGCGCGATCGTCGCAAACAGCGCCGGCAGGGTATCGAGGCGGTCGGCCGCCACTTCGATCAACGCCAGCGCGCCGCCTTCGGCCTGGATCGCCGCGACGCTCGCCTTGACCAGCGCCGACTTGCCGGTGCCGCGCGCGCCCCATAGCAGCACGTCCTGCGCGGCATGCCCCGCGGCAAGGCGCGCGAGATTGTCGTGGAGCACTTCTTTCTGCGCATCGACCCCCTGCAACAGCGCGATCGGCACCGGCGCGAAGGCACGAGTCGGGAGCAGCACGCGATCGCGCCACACATAAGCCGGATGCGCCAGCGGATCGGCGGAAACCGGCGGCGGCGGAGCGAGGCGCTCCAGCGCGGCGGCGATGCGGGCGAGGGTTGCTTCCATGCTCCGCCGGCTACCGCAGCGCAGCGCGAAGGGTCAATGCGTGCTTCTCGTCGCCCCGGTTAAGGATGGGGCGGCGTGGTCAATCGGCCAGATTGTAGCTCTTGAGCAGATCATAGAGCGTCGGCCGGCTGATCCCGAGCAGCCGCGCGGTATTGCTGATATTGCCGTCGGCGCGCGCCAGCGCGCGGCGGATCGCGGTGCGGTCGGCCGCCTCGCGCACCGCGCGCAGGTTGATCGGGGTATCGTCGGGCTCGGCGAGATCGAGATCGGCGGCGGTGACGAGCTTGCCGTCGGCCATGATCACCGCGCGCTTCACGCGATTTTCGAGTTCGCGCACATTGCCGGGCCACCCCCAGGCGTCGATCGCGGCGCGCGCGTCGGGCGCCAAGCCGGTCACCGCCGGGTTCATCGTCGCGGCGTAACGGGTGACGAAATGCCGCGCGAGCAGCGCCGCGTCGCCGGGCCGTTCGGCGAGCGACGGGATGCGGATGACGATCTCCGCCAGCCGATAATAAAGATCCTCGCGGAAGCTGCCCGCCGCGACCATCGCATCGATATCGCGATGCGTGGCGCAGACGATCCGCGTGTCGACCGCGATCGCGCGTCGCCCGCCGATCCGCTCGATCGTCCGTTCCTGCAGGAAGCGCAGCAGCTTGACCTGGAGCGGTAGCGGCACGTCGCCGATCTCGTCGAGGAACAGGGTGCCGCCGTGCGCCTGTTCGATCTTGCCCTCGGTCGTCTTCACCGCGCCGGTGAAGGCGCCTTTCTCGTGCCCGAACAGCTCGCTTTCGAGCAAAGTTTCGGGGATCGCCGCGCAATTGATCGCGACGAAGGCGCCGGTGCGGCGCGGCGAGGCGTCGTGCACGCCGCGCGCGAGCAATTCCTTGCCGGTGCCGCTCGCGCCGAGCAGCATCACCGAAACGTCGGCCGGGGCGACGCGTTCGATCGTCCACGTCACCTTGAGCATTTCCGGCGCGGCGCTGATCAGCCCGGCCATTGCCCCCGCCGCGGTGCTCGTCGCGGCGAGCCGCCGGTTTTCGGCTTCGAGCGCGTGGACGTGGAAGGCGCGTGCGACGATCAGCCCGAGCGCGTCGATATCGATCGGCTTCTGGTAGAAATCCCACGCCCCGTCGGCGATCGCACGCAACGCGCTTTCGCGCGCGCCGTGGCCGGAGGCGACGATCACCTTGGTATCGGGCTTGAGCGCGAGGATCTCGGCCAGGGTCGCGAACCCTTCGGTCGTGCCGTCCGGATCGGGCGGGAGACCGAGATCGAGCGTCACGACGGCGGGCTCATGCTGCCGCAGCGCGTCGATCGCCCCGTCGCGATCGCTGGCGACGATCACCTCATAGCCGTCATAGGCCCAGCGCAACTGGCGCTGGAGCCCCAGATCGTCCTCGACGATCAGCAATTTGGGCAATGTCTTCGGGCGGTCGCTCACGCTGCCTGCTCCATTGCCGCGGCCGAGCGCAGCGTGACGCGGAACCGCGTGCCCTCGCGCTCGCGGCTTTCCACCGTCACGCTGCCCCCCATCGTCTCGGCAAGCTGCCGCGCCTCGAACGCGCCGAGCCCGAACCCGCCCGGCTTGCCCGAGACGAACGGCTTGAACAGCCGGTCGCGCATGAACGCCGGGGACATGCCGCGCCCGGTGTCGATCACCTCGACCGCCACCTGCCGCGTCGCGGGCAGATCGACGAGATTGAGCGTCACCGGCGCATCCGCCGCGCTCGCCTCGATCGCATTCTGCACGAGATGCCCGAGCAAGGTTTCCAGCGCGGTGGCGTCCGCCAGCGCATTTACCTCGGGCGCGCCGGTGACGAGGATGACGTGCTGCGCGCGCCGCGCGGCGGCGATCCGCTCGGCCAGCCGGCGCAGCGACACTTCGCGCAGCGCCTCGCCGCGGCCGCCGTGGTGCTGGGAGAGGCGCGCGAGCAGATTGTTCATGCGCTGTGCCGAATCGCGCAACGTCTCGACCATGTCCGCACGGAAGGCGGGATTGTCGGCGTGGCGCTCGGCATTGCGTGCAAGCAGCGTCAATTGGCTCACCAGATTCTTGAGATCGTGCATGATAAAGGCGAAACGGCGGTTGAATTCGTCGAAGCGCCGCGCGTCGGCCAAGGCGTCATGCGCGCGTTCCTCGGCGAGATAGCTCGCCACCTGCCGCCCCGCGACGCCGAGCAGGTCGAAATCCTCCCAGTCGAGCGCGCGGTCGAGCGGGGGGCGGGCGAGGACGATCGCGCCGGTCAGCTGGTCGAAATGGCAGAGCGGAACGATCGCCCAGACGTGGTCGCGCTCGACGAGCCACGACGGGGCGGCGGCGCGCTCCTCGGCGGGGGCGGTGCCGTCGCGCACCGCGTCGAGCGCGACGATCCGCTGGGTCGCGGCGAGATGGCGATGAAGCGCCGCGTCGCCGCCAGCGGGGTCGGCGTCGTCCTCGGGCCAGTTCCAGCCCGCGCCGCGCTCCAGCCCGCCGTCGCGCGCGAGCAGCAGCAGCCCCGCGGGGGAATCGGTGACGTCCGCTACCGCCTTCACCACACGGATCCCCAACGGTGCAGCGCTGTCGCCCGGCGTGCCGAGCGTCTCGGTGAAGCGAAGCCATTCGGCGCGATAATCGTAGCGGTGGGTGAAAAGATGCTTGGCGACCAGGACCTTGGCCCAGGCGCGCAGCCACGGCGTCGATACGACCGTCAGCAGCGCCGCCGCGGTGCCGAAGACGAAGGCGGTCTGCGCCAGCCGGATATGGTTCCCGCCGAGCTGGCCGATCAGGCTGATCGCCAGCCCGATCACGACGACATAGACCCCCGCGACGAGCAACGAGATCGCCAGGAACGCCACGTTGCGCGACAATTGCAACGTCCATTCGCCGTTGCGCTGCACCGCCAGCCCGAACAGCGGGGCGAAGGCGATCAGCGCGAGGCCGCGCGCCGCGATCAACCCGTCGGAGATTCCGGTCGACGTCCACAGCGCGAGATTGATGACGGTATCGATGACGAACATCAGCGCCATCGCCAGCGCCGCGGCGCGAATCCCGCCGCGCCCGGCGGCGGACAGCCGCGCCTGCATGCGATAGATCAGCAGCAGCGCTGTGACGCTTCCCAGCATGCGGAACGCGACCCGCGCATCGCCGATCGCCGCCTTGTCGCCCGGGGCAGCGGTGGCTTCGGCGATCGCCAGCCCCGTCGCGATCACGAAGGTGAGTGCGCAGGCGATATAGACGGCGGTGAGCCAGCGACCCCCCGCGTCGGCGGGTTCACGCCGCGCGAGGACGTAGATGAAGCCGAGCCAGGCGAGGTTGCGGGCGCCCTCCGCAAGCCGGGTGATCGGATCGCGCGCGTCGATCCCGGCGGCGGCCAGCGCCCATAAGGCGGTGGCGCCGAGCGCGACGATCAGCGTAATGCGGGGAAGCCCGCCGTCGCGCTGGCGGAGCTGCACCAGCGCCAGCACCCCGAACAGGAAGGCGGCGAGCGCGTGGCTCCACAGGGTCAGCGGCGGTTGCACCTCACCGCGCACCGGCGGGAAACAGCACTACCCGCAAGGTCTGGAGCAGGATCAGCAGATCGAGGAACGGCGAGTAGTTCTTCGCGTAATAGAGATCATATTCGAGCTTGTGGCGCGCATCGTCGATCGACGCGCCATAGGGATAGTTGATCTGCGCCCAGCCGGTGATGCCGGGCTTCACCATATGCCGCTCGGCGTAATAGGGCAGCTCGCGTTCGAGATCGGCGACGAATTGCGGGCGTTCGGGGCGCGGGCCGACGAAACTCATCTCGCCCTTCAGCACGCTCCAGCATTGCGGCAGTTCGTCGATCCGCACCTTGCGGATGAAGCGCCCGACGCGCGTGACGCGCGGATCCTGCTCCGCCGCCCACACCGCCTCGCCCGGAATTTCGGCATCCTGCCGCATCGAGCGCAGCTTGGGGATGTCGAACGGCTCGTTGTACAGCCCGACGCGGCGCTGGCGGTAGAAGGCGGGGCCCTTGCTCTCCAGCTTGATCGCGATCGCGGTCACCACGATCAGCGGCAGCGCGACGAGCAGCATCAATGCGCTGACGATCACGTCGAACCCGCGCTTGACCATCGCGGTCAGCATCTGCCCGGAGGAAAAACCGTCGGAAAAGATCAACGCGGAGGGATTGACCGTCTGCAGGTCGATGCGCCCCGTCTCGCGTTCGAGAAAGGCGGAGAATTCGTTGACCTGCACCCCGGTGGTCTTGATCCGCAGCAGATCCTTGAGCGGCAGCGCGTTGCGCCGCTCCTCGATCGCCAGCACCACCTCCGACGCGTTGAGCCGCACGACATGGTCGGCGAGGTTGTAGATCGCGTCGCGCGGGATCGCCTGCGGCACCACGATCTCCGGCTCGGCCATCGCGACATAGCCGACCACCACGAAGCTCGATCCGGGCACCTGTTCCAGCGTTGCCAGCCGGGCGGCGCGCGTCCCGGCGCCGAGCACGACGACGCGGCGTTTGAACCGCTCGCCGCCGAGGAAGCGCCCGAACAGGATGCGGACCATCACCAGCCCGACGGCGGCGAGCAGCATCGCGTAGAACAGGTTCGACCGCCAGAAGGTGAAACGCGGCATGACGAAGAACAGCACCGCGAGAAACAAGGCGCCGAGCGATATCGCGACCATCAGTCGCATCGCGGCCTGGCGGATCGAGACGAGGACGTCCGCCTGATAGGCGCCGACCGCGATCATCGCGATCATCAGCGGCGCGGCGAACGACAGGAGCTGGGGCAGGCGGGTCCAGATCGGTTCCACCAGCATGTCGATCTGCCACGCGCGGAAATCCCATCCGCCCTCTGCCGCGGCGATCAGCAGCATGAAATCCAGCACACCGAGCAGCAGCACCGCGTTCGGTACGTAGTGCTTGAAAACCCTGATCATTTTCCCGGCATCCGATCCCCGGTGTAAGCTTCTCCGACAGGTGATCGCAGCAAATGGCAAAAAAAGGCTGAAGAGCCGTGCCCATAACGAGACGGATCGAATGGTTGCGAGCCGCATTATCCGATAGCAATAGTGACCGAACCAGGCGGAGAAATGCATGCCGATTTCCAGGACGATCGTTCCCGTAATCCTGTCAGGCGGAGCGGGGACGCGGCTGTGGCCGATGTCGCGCCCGGAAATGCCCAAACAGATGCTCGCGCTCACCGCGCCCGAGACGATGCTGCAGCTCACCGCGGCGCGGGCGCGCGGCGCGGGCTATGGTGCGCCGATCGTCGTCGCCAACGCGCGTCATGCCGATATGATCGAGGAACAGCTCGATGCGATCGACATGGCGCCCGCCGCGCTGATCCTCGAACCGGCCGGGCGCAACACCGCGCCGGCGATCGCGCTTGCCGCGCTGGCGGTGGAGGATCGCGCCGCGCCGCTGCTGGTGATGCCGTCCGATCATGTGATCGCCGATGTCGCCGCCTTCCACCGCGCGATCGCCGCCGCGCTGCCGCTCGTCGACGAGGGGTGGCTGGTGACCTTCGGCATCACCCCGGACGCGCCCGAGACGGGCTATGGCTATATCCGCGCCGGCGCCGAGATCGCCGAGGGGGTGCATCAGGTCGAGCGTTTCGTCGAGAAGCCCCCGCTCGACGCCGCCAAGGCGATGCTGGCGAGTGGCGATCATGTGTGGAACGGCGGAATCTTCCTGTTCCGCGCCGACGCCTATCTCGCGGCGTTGGGCGAGTTCGAGCCGGCGATGCTCGATGCGGTGACCCGCGCGATGGCGGGCGCGCAACGCGAAGCGTGTCGCCTGACCCCCGCCGCCGACGCTTTCGCGCAATCCCCCGATCGCTCGATCGATTATGCCGTGATGGAGCATGCCGCGCGTGTCGCGGTGGTGCCCGTCTCGATGGGGTGGAACGATGTCGGCAGCTGGGACGCGCTCCACGCGCTGTCCGATCGCGATCATGCCGGCAATGCGGTGCGCGGCGAGGTGATCGCGCTTGATTCGACCAATTGCCTGGTGCGCAGTGACGGCGCGCGCGTGGCGATGATCGGGGTCAGCGACCTGATCGTCGTCGCGAGCGGCGACGACATCCTGATCCTGCCGCGCGGGCGCAGTCAGGATGTCCGCCAGTTGCTAGAGGCAATGAAGAGCTAGCGGCAACGCTAGAAGAAAATATTCACAGGGTGTTCAATCCGCGATCGTTATGCCACGCGGTGATGAGGATGTGGATCACCGCGTTTCTGCTGCTGCTCGCCGCATCGCCGGCGCTCGCCGCGCCCGATCCGGGGCGCGAGGCGAGCGCCGCGTGGCAGGCGACGCGTCAGGGCCGCATCCTTCCGCTCAAGGAGATCGAGCGCCGTATCGTCCCGACGATGAAGGGCGCGCAATATATCGGCTTCGATCTCGAGCTGCCGAGCGGCGTCTATACGCTAAAATTCCTGCGCGACGGCACGGTGATCTGGGTCGATGTCGACGGCCGCACCGGCCAGGTGATCGGGCGCACCGGGCGTTGACAAGCCGTGGATTTCATCGCGCACGCTTCGGTGATAACCGACCAGATACAACCCAAAGGGAGAAACCATGCGCGTCCTGATCGTCGAAGACGAGCCGAATCTCGGCCAGCAGCTCAAGAGCACGCTGGAAGGCGCGGGCTATGCCATCGATCTCGCCACCGACGGCGAGGAGGGACATTTCCTGGGCTCGACAGAAAGTTATGACGCGATCGTGCTCGATCTCGGCCTGCCGGAGATCGACGGGCTGACCGTGCTCGATCGCTGGCGCAAGGAGGGCAAGACCACCCCGGTGCTGGTGCTCACCGCGCGGGATAGCTGGTCGGACAAGGTCGCCGGGCTCGATGCGGGCGCCGACGATTATGTCGCCAAGCCGTTTCAGACCGAGGAATTGATCGCCCGGCTGCGTGCGCTGATCCGCCGCGCGTCGGGCAACGCCTCGTCGGAGCTGACCGCGGGCGATGTCCGGCTCGATACGCGCTCGGGCAAGGTGACCCGCGCCGGCGAGCCGGTGAAGCTCACCGCGCAGGAATATAAATTGCTCAGCTATCTGCTCCATCACAAGGGCAAGGTGGTTAGCCGTACCGAGCTGATCGAGCATATCTACGACCAGGATTTCGATCGCGATTCGAACACGATCGAGGTGTTCGTTACGCGCATCCGCAAGAAATTGGGGCAGGATGTGATCACCACGATCCGCGGCCTCGGCTACAGCCTCGAGGAGCCGACGGCTTAAGCCGCGCGGGGCCGATGACCGCCGACGTACAGGAAAGATTTCGCGCGGTTCGCCGCAACGGATCGCTGACGCGGCGGATGATCCTCATCGCGGCGGCGTGGATCCTGCTGCTGCTCGCCGGCGGCGGGCTGGCGCTCGATCGCGTGCTCGCCAGCGCGGTGACGCGCAATTTCGACGATCAGCTCGAATATGTCCTGCAGTCGCTGCTCGTCTCGGCCGAGATCGGCCCGGACGGCGAGGTGATCCTCAACCGCGAGCCCGCCGACCAGCGCTTCTTGGAGCCCTATTCGGGGCTTTACTGGCAGGTCTCCGCGCCGGGGCGGGAGCCGTTTCCGTCGCGGTCGTTATGGGACCGCCAACTCGCGTACGGCGCCAATCACGACGATCGCAGCGTTCACACCTATGATAGCAGCCAGTTCCGCGACGAGAAACTGCGCGTGGTCGAGCGCGACGTCACGCTGCCGCGCTCCAAGACGCGCTGGCGCTTTCAGGTCGCGCAGAGCCGCAGCGGGCTCGATGCGCAGATCGACGTGCTGCGCCGGACATTGGTGCGCAGCTTCCTGCTGCTCGGGCTCGGGCTGATCGTGCTGGCGGCGTTGCAGACCTTTTACGGCCTGCTTCCCCTGCGCAAATTGCGGCTGGAGATCGCCAAGATGCGCGGCGGGCGGATCAACCGTATCTCGGGCGACATGCCGGTCGAGGTCGCGCCGCTGGTCGAGGAACTGAACGCGCTCGTCGCGCATAATGAGGTGCAGGCGGAGGAGGCGCGGCGCCACGCCGGCAATCTCGCGCACGCGCTCAAGACCCCGCTGACCGTGATCATGAACGCGGCGACCGCCAATGCCGACGATTTGTCCGAAACCGTGGTGCGCGAGGCGCGGACGATGCGGCGGCAGGTCGATCACCATCTCGCACGGGCGCGTGCCGTCGGCCGGCGCGGATCGGCGCACAGCCGCGCCGAGGTGTGGCCGTCGATCGAATCGGTCGAGCGCGCGGTGCAGCGGCTTTATCCGCATGTCCGCATCGACATGGACGGGCGCAAGGATCTTGTCGCACATATCGAACGCCAGGATCTCGACGAGATCATGGGCAATCTGATGGAAAATGCCGCGAAATACGGCGGCGGCAGCCTGTTCGTGACGGTCGCGGCGCAGGCCGGATTCGTCGAGATACTGGTCGAGGACGACGGCACCGGCATCCCCGAGGAGGAGCGCGTGCGAATCTTCGATCGCGGCGCGCGGCTTGATACCGGCAAGCCGGGGACGGGGTTGGGCCTCGCGATCGTGCGCGACGTTGCCGAAATTTACGAAGGCACCGTAACGCTTGAAGAAAGCGAGGATCTCGGGGGGTTGTTGGTCCGTCTGCGGCTGCCCATGGCGCAGGCCGAATAGCATTCATTGAGTATTCGGTAACCAACACAGGTTACGACCGGCGCATGGACCGCGTGCGCCGCAATCGCCTGCTCTTGGTGGGCTTCCTCTATTTCATCCTCGTCGCGACCTCGACCCGGCTGGTCACCGACGAGCAGGCGCTGGCGTCGATCTGGCCGGCCAATGCGGTGTTGCTGGCGATGCTGCTGCAGCGCGGAAAGCCGCGCTGGGGCGATGTGCTGATTGCCGGCATCTGCGGCAACGTGCTCGCCAACTTCCTGATCCACGGCACCCTCGTCACGCCCTTCTTCTACAGTTTGATCGACGTGGGCGAGGCGATGCTGGTCGCTGTCGCGCTGCGCCGGACGATGGATATGGAAGAAATGCTCGGCGCGCCGGAGAATGTCGGCCGGTTCGTCTTATGGGCCGGGGGCATCGCGCCGGCGGTGAGCGGGCTGGGCGGCGCAGGGATCGCCTGGGCGTTCCTTCACGAAGATTTCCTCGGCTCGCTCCATACCTGGTATCTCAGCGACGCATTGGGGCTGCTGATCTTCACGCCGTTCTTCACCTCGTTGCTGGCGGGCGAATATCGCCAGTCGTTCCTCGAAAAGAGCCGGCGCGAGCGGATCGAGGCGCTGGCGATCCACCTGCTGGTGCTGGGCACCGCGATCGGGGTGTTCATGTGGGCACCCCCGGCTATGCTGTTCCTGCTGTTCGCGCCGCTGATGCTGGTGACGTTCAAGCTCGGCCGACTGGGGACGCAGGTGGCGATCATGATCGTCACGATCACCGGGGTGATCGGCACGCTGGTCTATCCGTCGTCGGCGCTTCACGGGCAATCGACCGCGCAGCATCTGCACCTGTTGCAATTCTTCCTTGCGCTGATGCTGCTCACCTGCCTGCCGGTGGCGGCGAGCCTGTCGGCGCGCAACCGGCTGACGCGGCGGCTGGCGGACAGCGAACGCCAGCTTCGCGCGCGCGAGGGCGATCTGATCCGCATGGTCGCGACCGATCCGTTGACCGGGCTGCTCAACCGCGCCGCGTTCAACGAGCAGGTCGAGGAAATCCACCCGGAAACGCGCGTCGCGATCGCGATGCTCGATGTCGATCGCTTCAAGCAGGTCAACGATCAGTTCGGGCACGATGCCGGGGATCGCGCCTTGATCCATTTTGCGCGGCTGATCGGCGGCGGGGTGCGGCAGGGCGATATCGTCGCGCGCGCCGGCGGGGACGAGTTCATCATCCTGTTCCCCGATACCGGCGAGAGCGACGCCGAGACGGTGTGCCAGCGGCTTGCCGCCACGCTTGCGCGGCAGCCGCTGGCGCTCGACGAGCAGGTCCTGCTCGAATTGCGGATGAGCTGCGGCGTCGCGGAACGGCGTGACGGCGAAACGATCGAAGCGGCGATCAGGCGCGCCGATCAGGCGCTCTATGCCGCCAAGGGCGCCGGCCGCGCCCGCGTGACCCGTGCCGCCTGACGCCGATCACGTCAACTTACGCCGGCTCCGGCGCCTGCATCGCTTCCGCGGCGAGCGCGAACGAGCGTTTACGCGCCTCGTGGTCGTACATCATGCTGGTCAGCATCACCTCGTCGACCCCAGTGCGCGCGACGAACGCGGCGATCCCGCGCGCCACCTCGTCGCGCGTGCCGATCGCGGTGCATTGCAGGACGTGATTGAGGATCGCGGCATGCTGCGGCGGCAGGCTTTCGCGATAGCCGGCGATCGGCGGGGGCAGCTGGCGCGGGTTGCCGGTGCGTAAGGCGACGAACGCCTGCTGCTGCGAACTGGCGAGAAATTCGGCATCCTCGCGCGTGTCGGCGGCGAAGACGTTGAACCCCGCCATCGCATAGGGGCGGTCGAGCTGGGGCGACGGGCGGAACTCGCGCCGATAGATGGCAAGCGCCTCGTCGAGCGCATCGGGCGCGAAATGCGAGGCAAAGGCATAAGGCAGCCCGAGCACCGCGGCGAGCTTCGCGCCGAACAGGCTCGATCCCAAAATCCACAGGTCGGGCCGCGCGCCGGCGCCCGGCGTGGCGCTGATCCCGGTGCGTCCGTCGTCGGCGAAATAGCTCTGCAATTCGAGCACGTCGTTGGGGAAGGCGTTGGGATCGGTATCGAGCGTGCGGCGCAACGCCCGCGCGACGCGCTGGTCCGAGCCGGGCGCGCGACCAAGCCCGAGATCGATCCGCCCCGGGAACAAGGCGTCGAGCGTGCCGAATTGCTCGGCGATCTGCAGCGGCGCGTGATTGGGCAGCATGATCCCGCCCGCGCCGACCCGGATCGTCTCGGTCGCCTGCCCGACATGCGCGATCACCACCGCGGTCGCGGCGGAGGCGATCCCCGGCATGCCGTGATGCTCCGCCACCCAATAGCGGCGATAGCCGTGGCGCTCGGCGTGACGCGCGAGATCGGCGGCATTGGCGAGCGATCGCGGCACGTTGCCGCCCTCAACCACGGGGACGAGATCGAGCAGGGAGAATGCGGTCATGGCGCAGGATGTGGCGTGACGCGTTGCAAACTGCAACCTCCCGCCCGCTCAATCGTCATGCCGGGCCTGACCCGGCATGACGGAAGAAGCGAGCGCAGCGGAAAAAGGCGGTTCCGCTCAATATCGATCGGCCCTAAAGCCCCCGGCGATGCCACCCTCGCTCGCCCCGATCCGCAACTGGATCTTCGATCTCGACAATACGCTCTATCCGGCGAGCGCCGATCTGTTCGCGCAAATCGACGTCAAGATGACCGCTTATGTCGCCGATCTGCTCGGGACCGATCTGGTCGAGGCGCGCCGCATCCAGAAAGCCTATTTCCTCGGCCACGGCACCACGCTCGCCGGGCTGATGAAGGAGCATAAGGTCGATCCGCTCCATTATCTCGATTTCGTCCACGATATCGAGATGGAGGTGCTGGAGGAGAATCTTCCGCTCGCCGCCGCGATCGCACGGTTGCCGGGGCGCAAGATCGTCTTCACCAACGGCGACGGCCCCTATGCCCGCCGCGTGCTCGACCGGCTCGGGCTCGGCGCGTCGTTCGAGGCGATCCACGATATTCACGCGATGGACCTCGCGCCCAAGCCGGCGCCCTCGGCCTATGCCGGGCTGTGCGCCGCCTTCGGGCTCGATCCCGCGCAATCCTTGTTCGTCGACGATATGGCGCGCAACCTCGCGCCGGCGAAGGCGATCGGCATGACGACGGTGTGGGTCGACAACGGATCGGAACAGGCCGAGGGCACCGACCGCAGCTTCGTCGACTATACCACCCACGATCTGACGCATTGGCTACAGGGAATTTTATGAGCAACAGCGAGCTTGAACAGACGATCGACGCCGCCTGGGAGAACCGCGCGGAGGTCGGCGCCTCTACCGGCGGCGAGGTGCGCGTGGCGGTCGATCGCGCGCTGGCGTTGCTCGATTCGGGCGCGGCGCGCGTCGCCCAGCCCGACGGCAACGGCGGTTGGCGGGTCAACCAGTGGCTCAAGAAGGCGGTGTTGCTGTCGTTCCGCCTCAACGACAATGTGCTGATCGATAACGGCCCCGGCGCGGGCCATTGGTTCGACAAGGTGCCGTCGAAATTCTCGGGCTGGACCGAGGGCGAATTCCGCACCGCCGGTTTCCGCGCGGTGCCGGGCAGCATCGTGCGGCGCGGCGCGTTCATCGGCAAGGGCGCGGTGCTGATGCCGAGCTTCGTCAACATCGGCGCCCATGTCGGCGAGGGGACGATGGTCGATACCTGGGCGACGGTGGGGAGCTGCGCGCAGATCGGCAAGAACGTTCATCTCTCGGGCGGCGCCGGGATCGGCGGGGTGCTCGAACCGCTCCAGGCCGACCCGGTGATCATCGGCGACGGCGCGTTCATCGGCGCGCGGTCCGAAGTGGCCGAGGGCGTGCGCGTCGGCGAAGGCGCGGTGCTGTCGATGGGGGTCTATCTCGGCGCCTCGACCAAGATCATCGACCGCGCGACCGGCGAAGTGTTCCGCGGCGAGGTGCCGCCCTATTCGGTGGTCGTGCCGGGTTCGACCGGGGGCGGCGATCTCGGGCTTTATTGCGCGGTGATCGTCAAGCGCGTCGACGCGCAGACGCGGTCGAAGACCAGCATCAACGAATTGCTGCGGGACTGATTGTAACCCACCGACACCCCGGCCTTGAGCCGGGGTCCATCGGGGGGAAGCGCGGAGCAAGAGGCTCTGATTGCTGAGTTCGCGGCGCTATGGACCCCGGCTCAGGGCCGGGGTGACGGTGGTTGTATTGGCGCTCACCCGTCGCCATAATCGCCCGACCTACGAAGGAGTAACCACCGTGTACCACCGGATGAACAACGCCAGCCGCTGTGTCTCGTCCGTCTGCCCGGTGCCTTATGCCCTCCTTCGTCACGCTCGATTCGATTTCCGCCGCCACGCCTGATCGCCAGCGGCTTTTCGACAATCTCACTTTATCGCTCGGCGCGGAACGTGTCGGGCTGGTCGGTCGCAACGGCGCCGGCAAATCCACCTTGTTGCGGATCGTCGCGGGCACCGAATTGCCCGCGGCCGGCACCGTCGCGCGCGCCGGGACGATCGGCACGCTCGCCCAGCATTGGGACGAGCGGGAGAGCGTCGCCGCCGCTTTGGGGGTGAGCGACGGCCTCGCGCTGCTCCGGCGCGTGCTCGCGGGCGAGGGCGAACCCGCCGATTTCGAGACCGCGGATTGGGACCTCGAACCCCGCGTCGAGGCGGCGCTGGCCAGCGTCGGGCTGCCCGATCTGGCGCTCGACCGCGCGATCGCCACGCTGAGCGGGGGCGAACGCACCCGCGTCGGGCTTGCGCGGCTGGCGATCGAGGCGCCCGACGTGCTGCTGCTCGACGAGCCGACCAACAATATGGACGCTGCCGGCCGCGCCGCGGTCAAGGCGCTGATCGCGGGCTGGCGCGGCGGGGTACTGGTGGCGAGTCACGACCGCGATCTGCTCGAAGCGATGGACCGGATCGTCGAGCTCACCCCGATCGGCATCCGCGTCGTCGGCGGCGGATGGAGTGCCTTCGCCGAGGTGCGTGCCGCCGAGCGCGAGCGCGCCGCGACCGAAATGGAGCGCGGCGAGGCGCGGCTGCGCGACGCGAAGCGCGAGGCACAGGTGCGGCGCGAAACGCAGGAACGCCGCGACCGCGCCGGACGGGCTTATGCCGCGAGCGGGTCGTTGCCGCGCATCGTCGCCGGCGGGATGGCGCGGCGCGCGGAGAATAGCGCCGGGCGCGGCCAGCGCCTCAGCGAACGGCTCGTCGCCGATGCCGCCGCACAGGCGGAGGACGCGCGCGCGCGGGTCGAGGTGCTGACCCCGCTATCGATCGCGCTGCCGCCGACCGGGCTTCCCGCCAATGCCGACGTACTGACGCTCGACGGCGTATCGCTGACGCGCGGCGAGCGGCGCTTCGGGCCGTGGTCGCTCGCGATGCGCGGGCCGGAGCGGGTCGCGATCGCAGGGGCGAACGGTGCGGGCAAAACGACGTTGCTCCACCTCGCCGCCGGCACGATCGACCCCGATGCGGGCACGGCGCGCCGCACCGATCGTGTCGCGATGCTCGACCAGCATGTCACGCTGCTTGACCCCGAAACCAGCATCCTCGCCAACTTCCGCCGGCTCAATCCGACGCTCGACGAACAGGCCGCCTATGCCGCCTGTGCGCGCTTCGCGTTCCGCAATCGCGATGCGCTCAAGCCAGTGGGAGTGCTCTCCGGCGGAGAGCGGCTCCGCGCAGGCCTCGCCTGCACGCTGGCGGGGGAGCGGCCGCCGTGGCTGCTGCTGCTCGACGAGCCGACCAACCACCTCGATCTCGATTCGATCGAGGTGCTGGAGCGGGCATTGGCGGACTTCGACGGCGCGTTGCTGGTCGTCAGTCATGACCCGGCGTTTCTGGCCGCGGTCGGGGTCGCGCGGGAGCTGCGGATCGCGCATTGACCGTCTCGACAATGCAACCTGCGGCTCTTATCGCCGCGGGACGATTTCAAGGGGAGTTCGATGCCCAAAGCCAGTCAGGTTCTCGATCGCGTTCTCGTGCTCGAGATGGTCCGTGTCACCGAAGCCGCCGCGGTCGCCGCGTCGACGTTGGTCGGGCGCGGCGACGAAAAGGCCGCCGATGCCGCCGCGGTCGAGGCGATGCGTGAGGCGCTCAACAGCCTCGACATGGACGGCACCGTGGTGATCGGCGAGGGCGAGCGCGACGAAGCGCCGATGCTCTACATCGGCGAGAAGGTCGGCAGCGGCAACGGCCCGAAGATCGACATCGCGCTCGATCCGCTCGAAGGCACCACGATCTGCGCCAAATCTGGCCCGAACAGCCTCGCCGTGCTGGCGATCGCCGAGGCGGGCGGGCTGCTCAACGCGCCCGACGTCTATATGGACAAGCTCGCGATCGGGCCGGGCTATCCCGACAATATCCTCGATCTCGACAAGACGCCGACCGAGAATATTCAGGCGATCGCCGCGGCAAAGGGGGTCACCCCGCGCGAGATCATGGCCTGCGTGCTCGATCGCCCGCGCCACGAAAAGCTGATCGCCGAGCTGCGCGCGATCGGCTGCGGCGTGGTGCTGATCGGCGACGGCGACGTTGCCGGCGTGATCGCCACCACCAACCCCGAAACGACGATCGACGTCTATATGGGGTCGGGCGGCGCGCCGGAGGGCGTGCTGGCCTGTGCGGCGCTGCGCTGCGTCGGCGGGCAGTTCAAGGGCCGCTTGTTGTTCCGCAACGAGGATGAGCGCTCGCGGGCGCGCAAATGGGGCATCACCGATCTCGATCGGCAATATGACCTCAAGGATCTCGCCAAGGGCGATTGCATCTTCGCCGCGACCGGGGTGACCGACGGCTCGCTGCTCGAAGGCGTCAAGCGCCACGGCAGCCGCATGACGACCGAAAGCGTCGTGATGCGCGCCTCGTCCGGCACGGTGCGCTGGGTGAAGGGCGAGCACCGCATCGAGCGGTAAGCGGTTCGATTGAGCGTGAATCCATCCCCCCTTCGTCATTCCCGCGAAGGCGGGAGTCCATTAATGCTGTCGTCGCGATTTGATCGCCGAGATCCGAGTGAATGGATTCCCGCCTTCGCGGGAATGACGGGTGGTTTTTCAAAATGACCGCCGCCCTCCTGCTTGTCGCCTTGCTGGCGACGAGCTGGTTCGCGCGAAAGCGGCTCAGGCTCGATTTCGGTAGCGGGCGCAGCCGCGCCTATCTCACGGTCGCGGTGCGGCAGGTGCTAGGGTTCGCGCTGCCCGCACTCGTCATGCTCGCGCTGGTGGGCGAGTGGCGCGCCCTGTCTGAAATGCCGGCGAGCTTCGCCGCGCTGGCGGTTTCGTTCGGTATCGAAGGATGGATCACCCCCGGCGACGGATGGATATTATCGATCGGCGCGCTCGCCGGCACCGTGATCGGCTCGGGCCTTGCCTGGCTGCGCTGGCGGCGCAAGCGCAAGCGCGGCCCGATCTTCGGCGAACTCGGCTGGCTCCTGCCGCGCGACCGCGCCGATCTCGCGTGGGGCGTCGTGCTGTCGCTGACTGCCGGGGTAACCGAGGAATTGTTCTTCCGCCTCGCTCTGCCGTTGCTCGCCACACTCGCGACCGGCAGCGCACTCGCGGGCCTGCTGCTCGCCGCGATCCTGTTCGCCGGCGCGCATTGGTATCAGGGGTGGAGCGGGGTGGTCGCGACCGGGGTGATGGGGCTGGTTTTCGCGTTGCTCTATCTTGCCAGCGGCACGTTGTGGTTCGCGATCGCCGCGCATATCGTGGTCGATCTCAACGCGCTGGTGATCCGCCCCGCACTGACCGGGGCGTGGCGCCGTGCATGAGACAAAAAGGTTCGTAAACTAAGAACTGGCGCGACCGCCCGGCGTGCTGCTAAGCTGGATGCGCAACCGGAGGGGAGGAATCCGATGATCGATCTCGACGCGATCCACTGTCTGTCGGATATCCCGGCGGCGCAGGCGCGCGCGCGGGGCGATCAGATCGCGTTATTGTTCGAGGGCGACGCGACCAGTTATGCCCAACTCGAAACGCAAACCGATGCGGTCGCACGCGCATTGCTCGCGGACGGGGCGCAGCCCGGTGCCCGGATCGCGGTGCTCACCAAGAACCACGCGCTCTGGTATCCGCTGTTCTTCGGCACGGCGCGCGCGCGGGCCTGCCTGATGCCGGTCAACTGGCGGCTTTCGGTGCCCGAGGTGGCGTTCATCCTCGAAGACGGCGCGCCGAGCCATTTGTTCGTCGGCGAGGATTTCTTCGCCGCCGCGCTCGAGGCGGTGGCCGGGATGTCACGCCGCCCGCAGCTTATCGCGCTCTATGGCGCGCATCCCGAGTTCCTCCCGCTCGATATGTGGCTGGCAAGAGGGGCAGGGCAGGCGTCGCCCGATCGACCGTCGCTCGACGACGACGTGCTCCAACTCTACACCAGCGGCACCACCGGTCGCCCCAAGGGGGTGGTGCTCACCAACTTCAACTATCGCCGCTTCATGGAAATGGCGACCGGGGTCGACGGCTTCGCTTATGAGGCGGGTGAGACGGTGATGATCGTCATGCCGCTGTTCCATGTCGCGGGGACCAATGTCAGCTTCGCCGGGCTGATGCAGGGCGGGCGGATCGTGCTGATCAAGGATTTCACCCCCGCCGGCGCGGTTGCGACGATGGTTGCGGAGCAGGTGAGCCACAGCTTCCTCGCCCCGGCGATGATCCTGATGATGCTCCAGACGCCGGAGATCGCGGACGCGCGTTTCCCGCGGCTGCGCAGCATCGCTTACGGCGCATCGCCGATCGCCGAGGACGTGCTGGCGCGCGCGCAGACCGCCTTCGGGTGTGATTTCGTGCAATTCTACGGGATGACCGAATCGGCCGGCGCCGGCTCCTATCTCTCCCCCGCGGCGCATCGCGCGGGTGGTTTGCTCAAATCCTGCGGCCAGCCGTGGCCGGGGGTCGATATCGCGATCCTCGATAGCGAGGGCCGCGAACTTCCCGCGGGTGAGATCGGCGAGATCGCGATCCGCGGCGATATCGTGATGAAGGGCTATTGGCGCCGCAACGAGGCGACGGTCGAGGCGCTGGCGGGCGGCTGGCTCCACACCGGCGACGCGGGCTATGCCGACGAGAACGGCTATTTCTTCGTCCACGACCGGATCAAGGACATGATCGTTTCGGGGGGCGAGAACGTCTATCCGGCCGAGGTGGAGAATGCGATCGCCGGCTGCCCGGGCGTGGCCGACGTCGCGGTGATCGGGGTGCCCGACGACAAATGGGGCGAAGCGGTCAAGGCGTTGATCGTCGCCGAGGATGACGCGCCGAGCGCGGAGGCGGTGATTGCCTGGGCGCGGGCGCGGATCGCGGGGTACAAGGCACCGAAAACGGTCGATTTCCTCGACGCCTTGCCGCGCAATCCGTCGGGCAAGGTGCTGCGCCGTGAATTGCGCGCGGCCTATTGGGCCGGGCGTGATCGCGCGGTGGGGTGATCACCTGACGGCATGAGCGCGACCTGCGATCCGTTCGCTCTGAGCTTGTCGAAGGGCTGCCCTTCTTCCTTCGAAGAAAAGTGCAGGGCTTCGACAGGCTCAGCCCGAACGGCGAGAGCGAAGCAGATAGTCTATACGCTACCCGCCGAAAACTGCTCGTGGTGGCGGATCACTTCGTCGATGATGAAGCGCAGGAATTTCTCGCTGAATTCGGGATCGAGCTCGGCGTCTTCGGCGAGCCGTCGCAGCCGGGCGATCTGCGCCTCCTCACGGCCGGGATCGGCCGGGGGCAGCCCGGCGGTCGCCTTGTGGCGCCCGACCGCCTGGGTGATCTTGAATCGCTCCGCGAGCAGGCAGACGAGCGCCGCATCGATATTGTCGATGCTCTTGCGATAGCCCTTCAGCACCTCGTCCGGCATTGTGCCTCCCGAATCCCTCATCGCCGCGCCTTTTGCGTGTCCACCGCTTCCGGCGCAAGGCTTGCGTTGCCCTAGCGTATTTTGCCGCCTAGAGCCCGTAACAGATGACCGCCACCATTCACCGCCTCGCCGATCGCCCCCCGTCGCTCGAACCGATGATCGAGCTCGTCGCGGGTGATATGAACATGGTCAATGCGGCGATCCTCGATCGCATGCAGTCGCAGATTCCGCTGATCCCGGAACTCGCCGGGCATCTGATCGCGGGCGGCGGCAAGCGCATGCGCCCGATGCTGACGCTCGCGAGCGCGCGGCTGCTCGGCTATATGGGGACGCGGCATCACCGGCTCGCCGCGGCGGTCGAATTCATCCATACCGCCACATTGCTCCACGACGATGTGGTCGACGGGTCGGATTTGCGCCGCGGCAAGCGCACCGCCAACCTCATCTGGGGCAATCCGGCGAGCGTGCTGGTCGGCGATTTCCTGTTCAGCCGCAGCTTCGAACTGATGGTCGAGGACGGCAGCCTCAAGGTGCTCAAGATCCTGTCCAACGCCAGCGCGGTGATCGCGGAGGGCGAGGTCAACCAGCTCACCGCCGCGCGGCGCATCGATCTGGGCGAGGATCGCTATCTGGAGATCATCAACGCCAAGACCGCCGCGCTGTTCGCCGCCGCCTGCCGCATCGCCGCGGTGGTCGCCGAGCGGCCCGAGGAGGAGGAGGTCGCGCTTGACGCCTATGGCCGTAATCTCGGCATCGCCTTCCAGCTCGTCGACGATGCGATCGACTATGTCTCCGACGCCGGGACGATGGGCAAGGACGCCGGCGACGATTTCCGCGAGGGCAAGGTGACCTTGCCGGTGATCCTCGCTTATGCGCGCGGCTCGGCGACCGATCGCACCTTCTGGAAGGATGCGGTGGAGGGGCGCCGCGACGGCGACGAGGATTTCGCGCACGCGATCTCGCTGGTGCGCGCGACCCGCGCGGTCGACGACACGCTCGCCCGCGCGCGGCATTACGGCCAGCGCGCGATCGACGCGATCGGTCCCTTCGCCTCGGGCAAGGCAAAGGACGCGATGGTCGAGGCGGTCGAATTCGCGGTGGCGCGGGCTTATTGAGGTAACGCGGGACAAACACCGCGCCCGAAATCAAAGCCGTTCGCCCTGAGCTTGTCGAAGGGCGACCCAACTCCCGAACGCCAGGGCGCGCTTCGCCAAGAGCGAACGGGATAGGTGACCCCGGTTTAACCACGATGCCTTAACCCGGCTCGGCTAAGGCATCGCCCAATGCTTCGCGTGCTGACCCTTTCGACCCTGTTTCCCGACGCTTCGCGGCCCAATTTCGGGGTGTTCGTCGAGCGGCAGACGCTTGGGCTCGCCGCGCGTCCCGATGTCGCGCTGACCGTGGTAGCGGGAATCGGCGTACCGCCCTGGCCGCTCTCGCGACACCCGCGCTATCGCCAGTTTGCGGCGGTTCCGACACATGAGACGTGGAAGGGCGTCGAGGTGCTGCGCCCGCGCTTCACGGTGCTGCCGGGCACCGCGGGGCGGTTTCACGCATCGGCGCTGCTGCGCGCAGTGCGACGGGGGATTCGCGGACGCGAATTCGACGTCATCGACGCCTCCTTCTTCTTCCCCGACGGGCCGGTGGCGATCGCACTCGGCCGGGAGCACGGCATCCCGGTATCGATCAAGGCGCGCGGGGCGGACATTCACCACTGGGGTCATGCCGCGGCGACGGCGCGGCAGGTCCGCGACGCCGGTCTGGCGGCGGACGGATTGCTCGCGGTGTCCCGCGCGATGGCTGACGATATCGCCGCGCTCGGCATTCCGGCGGAGAAGGTAAAGGTACATCACACCGGGGTCGATCTCGCGCGGTTCGCGCCGGTCGATCGCTTGACGGCAAAAGCAGCGCTCGGGGTCGCCGGGCCGCTGGTCGTTTCGGTCGGCGCGCTCATCCCGCGCAAGGGCCATGATGTGGTGATCGACGCGGTCGCGCGGCTCGACGGTGTAACCTTGCTGATCGCGGGCGAGGGCGAGGCACGGGGGGCGTTGGAAGCGCAAATTGCGCGTGCAGGCGTCGGTGATCGCGTGCGGTTGCTTGGTGCCGTGCCGCACGCGCAACTGCCTGCGCTGATCGCCGCCGCCGACGTCATGGCGCTTGCCTCCGCATCCGAGGGGCTGGCGAATGTGTGGGTCGAGGCGCTTGCCTGCGGCACGCCGATCGTCGTGCCCCCGGTCGGCGGTGCGCCCGAGGTGGTGACCGCGCCGTCAGCCGGCCGCATCGTCCCACGCGAGGCCGGTCCCTTTGCCGCGGCGATCGCCGATCTCTTGGGCGCGCCGTTGCCCGCCGAAGTGGTGCGCGCGCATGCGCTGGGCTTCACCTGGGAAGCGAATACCGTCGCGCTTTACGCGCATCTCGCGGGATTGGTTCAGACGAGGGGGTAAAGCGCCGCGGCGATCTGTCGCCCCTCGTTGCGCAGCACGCCCCAGGCGCGCGCCGCGGCGCGGCTGTCCATCGCCTCGACCCCGATGCCGCGTTCTTCCAGAGCCGCCACCAGCGCGCGTGGCGGGCGCGAAAGCTCGCTGCCGGTGCCGATCAGGATGAATTCGGGGGCCGCCGCGATCAGCGGCGCGAGGTCGTCGACGGAAAGTGCCTCAAGCGTCGGCGGGGTCCATTCCGCCACCGAATCGACCGTCATGATCAGCGCGGGGAAAATGCCGTCGTCGGTGCGAAACCCGCCGGGGCCGATCCCTTTGACGATCGGCCCGGCGGGATCGCGCGTGCGTTCCAGTTTCACCGGCGAAGGTCAGCCTTCGCGCGGGCCGACGCGCTCGGCGCGGTCCGCCGCGCCGCCACGCCCCGCGACCGGCTCGGCGCGCAGCCCGAGCGTGATCAGCAGCGACGACGACACGTAGATCGACGAATAGGTGCCGACCACGATGCCGAGGATCATCGCCGCGGTGAACCCGCGCAGCACGTGCCCGCCGAGGAACAGCAAGGCGAGCAGCGCGAGCAGGATCGTCACCGAGGTCATCACCGTACGCGGCAGCGTCTCGTTGACCGACAGGTTGATGATCTCACGCATGTCCATCTTGCGATAGCGGCGCATATTCTCGCGGATGCGATCGTCGATGACGATCTTGTCGTTGATCGAATAGCCGATGATCGTCAGCACCGCGGCGACGATGTTGAGATCGAACTCGAACCGCGACAGCGCGAAAAAGCCCAATGTCATCAAAAGATCGTGGACGATCGCCACCACCGTCGAGACGCCGAACTGCCACTCGAAGCGGAAGATCGCGAACAGCCCGATGCCGAGGATGGCGAGCACCACTGCGAGCACGCCGTTGCGGATCAGCTCGCCCGAAACCTTGCCCGAAACAGTGGAATAGCGGCTGAACGTCGCGCCGGGGAAGCTTTGTGCCAGCGCCGTCTCGACCTTCTTGACGACGGCGTTGGTCGCGCCCTCGTCGGCGCCCTTCTGCGCCGGGAGGCGGATCGTGATCGTCTTGGGATCGCCGAACTGCTGCAACGAGGCATCGCCGACGCCCTGCGCGTCAACCACCTGGCGGACGCGATCGAGGTCGGGAACGGTCGCGAACTTCTCCTCGATCATCAGGCCGCCTTCGAAATCGACGCCGAAGTTGAGGCCCTTGGCAAAGGTAAGCCCGATCGCGAGCAGGCTGAGCGCGAGCGTCAGCCCGAATGCCCAGCCGCGCAGGCGAACGAAATCGATATTGGTATCGTCGGGGACGAGCTTCAGGAGTTTCATCGTATCTCGCTCGCCTCAGATGTTGATCGTCTTGGGCTTGGTGCGGCGCAACCACCCAGCCACCAGCATGCGGGTGAAGGTGACCGCGGTGAACACCGAGGTGACGATGCCGATCAGCAGCACCACCGCAAAGCCCTTCACCGGCCCCGATCCGAGCACGAACATGATCACGCCCGAAATGGCGTGGGTCATATTCGCCTCGAAAATCGTGCGGCTCGCTTCCTTATACCCCAATTCGACCGATTGGACGATCGATCGCCCGCGATGCCGTTCCTCGCGGATACGCTCGTTGATCAGCACGTTGGCGTCGACCGCGGTGCCGATCGTCAGCACGAAGCCGGCGATGCCGGGCAGGGTGAGCGTGCCGCCGATCAGCGCGAGCACGCCGACGATGACGAACACGTTGATGACCACCGCGAGGTTCGCATAAAGCCCGAACCGCCCGTAGGTGACGAACATGAAGGCGACGACCAGCGCCACCGCGACCGCGGAGGCGAGGATGCCGGCGCGGATCGAATCCGCGCCGAGATCGGGGCCGACGGTTGATTCCTCGACCACCTTCAATGCCACCGGCAGCTTGCCCGAGCGCAGCGCGATCGCGAGCTGGTTGGCGGTGTCGACCGTGAAGCTGCCCGAGATCGACGCCCGGCCGCCCATGATCGGCTCATTGATATTGGGGGCCGAGATCACGCTGTTATCGAGGATGATCGCGAACGGCTTGTTGACATTCTCCTGCGTCACCTTGGCGAAGCGGCGCCCGCCCTGGCTGTCGAAGGTGATCGCGACCTGCGGCTCGTTGGTCTGCGGCGAGAATTCCTGCCGCGCGTCGGTCAGCATGTCGCCGGTGATGATCGCCGAGCGCTTGACCGCGATGAACGGCACCCCGCTGGGATTGTTCGGATAGGGCAGGATCTGGCTGCCGATCGGCGCCTGCTTGTTGCGCAGCTGATCGGGCGTGGCAGTGGTATCGACCAGCTTGAATTCGAGCTTGGCGGTCTTGCCGAGCAAGTCCTTCAGCGCCTGCGGGTTCTGCAGCCCCGGCACCTGGACGACGATGCGGCTCGAGCCCTGGCGGATGATCGTCGGCTCGCGCGTGCCGAGCTCGTCGATACGGCGGCGGACCACTTCGGTCGCGTCGCCCATCGCGCGGTCGACCGCCTGGTTGAGCCCGGCGGTCGTCGGGGTCAGCACGAAACGGCTGGTGTCGACGACCTGGATGTCCCATTCGCGCTGGCCGGTCATCCCCGCGCCGCCGCCGGTGATCGACAGCAGCCGCTCGCGCGCCGCATCGACCTGCGTCGGATCGCGCAGCATGAAGGTGAGATTGCCGTCGCGCGTCGAGATATCGCCGATCTCGATCCGCGGGTTCTGGCGGCGCATCTCGGTCTGCACCTGTTCGCGCATCTGCTCCAGCCGGCTCGACTGAAGATCGTTCACGTCCGCTTCGAGCAGCAGATAGCTGCCCCCCGCGAGATCCAGCCCGAGGTTGACGCGCGGATGCGGGAAGCGCCCCCAGCCATCGGTGACGCGCTGCGGCAGCAGGCTGGGGACGGCGAGCGCTACCAGCACCGCGAGAAGCGCCCAGATCGATGCGACCTTCCAGCGCGGGAAATCGAGCATATCAGTCGTTCGCCGGCTTGCCGCCGAGCGGATTGACCTCGGCCAGCGTCGCCTTGACCACGCGGATGCGGGTGTTGGCGGCGATCTCCACCTCGACGAAGGCGTCTTCCACCTTGGTCACCTTGCCCACGACGCCCCCGGCGGTGACGACCGAATCGCCCTTCTTCACCGAGGCGACCGCATTCTGCAGCGCCTTCATCCGGCGTTGCTGCGGGCGGATCATCAGGAAATAGAAGACGATGAACACCAGGAACAAAGGCGCGAGGCCAAGGAAACTGGCGAATCCACCCTGTTGCGCGGCGCCCCCGGCGACCTGGGCGTAAGCTGGAGAAATGAGCATTTTACCCGTTCATGACTAAAGGGCGGACGAAATTCGCCCGCGAAGCCTGCGCCGCTAACATCGGAACGATATTGGCGCAACATGAGCCGGCGTTTAAGCCGGTCGTCCAGCCCCTTCTCCCCGTCATTCCCGCGCAGGCGGGAATCCATAAGCTCTGCCGTTGCGCCTCTATCAGCGACGCCAGCCAGAATGGATTCCCGCCTGCGCGAGAATGACGGGGAAGCATTTTAAATTTATGGCTGACCTGGCAAGCGATAGGAGAGACGATGACGATATTGGTGATGGGCACGATATTGCTGCCCGAAGGCGAGGGCGCCAAGGCCGCGCAATTGTTCGCCGATCATGCGAAACTGGTGCGCACCGAGGCGGGATGCGACGAATATTGTTTCGCCTTCGATACCGAGAATCCCGATCTGATCCGTGTCGCCGAACGCTGGGCGAGCGTCGAGGCGCTGGCGGCGCACGGCGCGGCCGAGCACCAGAAAGCCTTCGGCCGCGCACTCCGCGCCCACGCGCCGCGCGAGATGGCGGTCGATGCGTGGGACGGACAGCATTGGCGCAAGCTGATCTGAGATATACCACCACTCTTCCCCCTCCCTGGTGAAGGGAGGGGCTGGGGGTGGGTGGGTATGAGGCGCGCGACACCGTGCCCCACCGGGCCAACCCATCCCTCGTTCAAGGGAGGGGAGGCAAGTTGACTGTGAGAATTGAGGCGAGAAACACGCCTCAACCCGCTTGCGTTGTCGGCAGGGGGCGCGTAGAGGCCGCCCTCCGGTCGGGGCGTAGCGCAGCCTGGTAGCGCATCACACTGGGGGTGTGGGGGTCGCAGGTTCGAATCCTGTCGCCCCGACCAATCTTCTTCCTGTTATCAACGTTGGGACGCGGGCGCGCATCGCGCGCGCCCGACGCGGCGCTGCGTCGATCCGGCCGATCCGGTCATGACGGATTTGTCATGGTGCGCCCACCCGCCTTCAAGGGCCGACGGCGCACGATCGGCGCGGGAAATCGATCATGCTGCGTTCATATTATCCTTGTCCTGCTGCCCTTTACCGGAGCTTCCGGCGATGAACGGGTTGCGCGCCGCGAGTTGGGCGGCTGTCGGCGCCGCCGCGATCGGCGCGGGCGCGTTCGGGTTGCTCGCCGGCGGGCTGCCACACGGCCCGGTCCGCGGCGCGGTCGGCGGGGCGACCTATTCCCCGGTGGTCCGCGCCAAGCGGCATGTGCTGGTCGTCACCAGCCTGCGCACCGGTGGGGCGGAGGCGTCGGCGGGTCTGAAGGTGGGTGACATGATCGAGGAAGTGAACGGCGCCACCGACGCCTCGCTCGTCGCGTTACGCGCCGCCGAAGCGCGTCCCGAGCCTACATTGTTGAAGGTGAAGCGCGATGGTGGTGACGTCCAGACATTGACCTTGCTAAAGGAGGCGCCGGGAGGCGCGATTTGAGCAAGATCCTATTGGTCGAAGATGACGATTCGACCGCCGATTATATCTCCAACGGGCTGAGCGAGGCTGGCTTCGTCGTCGATCGCGTCGACAACGGGCGCGATGGCCTGTTCCAGGCGACCGACGGCGGATATGATTGCATCATCCTCGATCGGATGCTGCCCGGGCTCGACGGCATGGCCGCGCTTGCCGCGATCCGTGCCGCGGGGGTGACGACCCCGGTGCTGATCCTTTCGGCGATGAGCACCCCGGAAGATCGCGTCGCCGGGCTAACCTCCGGCTCCGACGACTATCTCACCAAGCCATTCGTATTCGCCGAATTGCTCGCGCGGGTGCGGCTGCTGGTGCGGCGGGGGCAGGCGGGGGGCAATGCGCCCGAGACCAAACTTGTCTGCGACGATCTGGAGATGGATCTGCTTGCGCATCGCGTGAAACGCGCGGGCAAGCCGATCGAGCTCCAGCCGCGCGAATTCCGGCTGCTCGAATATCTGCTGCGCCATGTCGAGCAGGTGGTGACGCGCACGATGCTGCTTGAAGGCGTGTGGGATTATCACTTCGATCCCGGCACCAACGTCACCGACGTGCATATCAGCCGGCTGCGCAAGAAGATCGACGAGGGCTTTGCCCGGCCGCTGCTGCATACGGTGCGCGGCGCGGGTTATAAGCTGGGCGTCGAGCGATAAGGCTGCGGCTGCCCCGCTCGACGACGCTGCGCTTTGCGGCGCTCGTATTCGGATTGCAACTCGCCGGCGCCGGGATCGTGTTGCTGACCGTGCGCGAGATCACGCGCGGGCAGATCACCGCCGCCGCCGGGCGGGGCGCAGAACGGGTGCGCCACAACCTGATCGACACCTATCGCCGCGGCGGGATCGGCGCGACCCAGGCGGCGGTGACGCGGCTGATCCGCGCGCGTGGGCCGCAGCTCGTGCTGTTGCTGGTCGATCGCGACGGCCGCTTTCTGGCGGGCAATGTCGCCGATTGGCCGCCGACTGTGATCGCCGGGGGCGAGCCGCAGACGATCGAGATCTTCCGCATCGACCGCGAGCTTTCGGAACGGATGCGCGTCGTCGCCACCCGTTTGCCCAACGGCGCGCGGATGCTGACCGGGCATGTCATCGAAAGCGAATTGCGCTTCGCCCGCGCGATGGAGGAGGCGATGCTGCTCGCGATGGCGCTCGCGCTGATTTTCGCCGGGATGGCGGGGGTGTTCGCCGCGCGGATGATCGAGCGCCGGCTCGGACGCACCGTGGCGACCGCGGACGCGGTCGCGGCGGGCGATCTGTCGCGCCGCGTGCCGCTGCGCGGGGGAAGCGACGCGTTCGAATCGCTCGCGCTGGCGGTCAATGCGATGCTCGATCGCATCGCCGCGCTGGTCGGCGAGTTGAAGGTGGCGACCGACGGGCTGGCGCACGATCTGCGCGCGCCGCTCACCCGGCTGCGCGCGACGCTGGAGCGCGCGCTCGCCGCCGCGCCCGACGAGGCCGGACGCGCGATGATCCTGCGCGCGATGGACGAGGGCGAACGGCTGCTGGCGATGCTCGATACCGCGCTGCGCATCACCCGTGCCGAGGCCGGGCTCGGGCGCGAGGCGTTCGGCGATATGGACGTCGCGGTGATGCTCGCCGACCTGGCCGATATGTTCGGCCCGCTCGCCGAGGATCGCGGGATGAGCGTCACGACCCGGGCCGACGGGCCGATCATGATCCACGCCAATCGCGAGATGCTCGGGCAGGCGCTCGCCAACCTCGTCGACAATGCGCTGAAATATGGCGCGGGAGAGGTGACGCTCTCCGCCGAAGCGACTCCGCGCGAGGTGGCGATCGCCGTCGCGGATCACGGCCCCGGCATCCCCCCCGAGGCGCGCGAAGACGCACTGAAACGCTTTGGCCGGCTCGATACCGCGCGACAGGAGGGCGGGGCGGGGCTCGGGCTGTCGCTCGTCGCGGCGGTGGCGCATCTCCACGGCGGGCGGTTGACGCTGGGCGACAATGCCCCCGGCCTCACCGCGACGATGACGTTGCTGCGTTAGGCGCTACCTAAGGTCCGTCACCCCGGCCTTGCGCCGGGGTCCATGGAGCCGCAGGCGCTCAGGAGAGCCTCTTGTCCAGCCGGTGCCGCCCGGCGGCCCTCGTCACGAGCCTCTCCTGAGCGCCTGCCCTGGCAGGCAGTCGAAGGGGCCGGGGTGACGAGGCGGGTTTCACATTGCCAGCCGCCGCTCACGCACGCGCCGCCGCATGATGCCGCCGATCGCGCCGAAGCCCATGATCATCATCGCCCAGGTCGCCGGCTCGGGCACCGCCGCTGCGTGCGGCCCGGTCAGCGACACATTGTCGAGCAACGAAAAGGGCGGCTGGCCGCTGGGGGCGCCGTTGGCCAGGAAATAGAGATAGGATGAACTGTTGTCGGCAATAAATTCAAAGGTGTAATTCGTCCAATCGACGAAACCGCCGAGCGGGTTCTTGACGGTCGGCGTGGTGGTGTAAGATCCCAATTTCGTTGGATCCGATGTCATGCCGAAGGTCAGGCTGTGCGTTGTGGCGGTCGTCGCGCCCGAATTCTGCGCATAGGCAAAATCGAACGACAATTTGTATGTTTCGCCGACGATCAGCCCGTCGATGATCTGGGTCAGCGCACCACGGCGCCACCAGGCGTCCATTGCGATGAAATTGCCGCCTTGAGGGCTGGCGTCGAATCCGTTGTCAAAACCGTTTCCGGGCCCCGACAGCCGCTCGTATTTCCCGAATGTCGTCAGCAATCCGGGGTTCGACGCACTTTCCGCGTTGGTGAGGAACACATATTTGCTATCGTAGCCCAAGCCGGCGATTTTCGAGAAGTCGGCCGCATCGGTCGCATTCCAGCCCGTCACCTTGGCGATGCTCTCGAGCTGGCCGGTCGGCTGGGTGGCTTGCTCGAAACCGCCGTTGACGATGAAGTCCTTGGTCGTTTCGGCGACTGCCGCGCTGGCGGTCGCTGCGATCGCCGTCACAGCAAGTGCGGACGAAGTTAAGGTCTTGTAGACGATAGAATTCAACCTGATCATCGACACCTCTCGCAATAGGGGGGTAGCAGCGAGATTGATGTCCAATCCGCTACGCCCCGATCTGCGAGATTTTTTCGCGTGGCTGAACGCAAGTTTCTCTAATACAGTCCCAATTTGATACAATTGGCCTGATTTTTACATCAGTTTACCTATTGCATGTGCTTCGGATCAAAGCGGGCGGGCGTCACACGTGTGAACTTCGTGAACTTTGGCTCGATGCCCTAAGCCGCCTGCACCCGGCCCGAGCGTTCCAATTTGCCCCAGCCGACCACCCAGCCGCCGATCGCCGAGCTGATCGCACGGAGCACGACCCAATACATGATCTGGCGATAGACCAGCCGTTGCGCGACCAGCAGGAAGGCGGGGTAACGCACCTTCCGTCCGTCGAGGCGATAAGCGATCCAGCCGCAGATCACATCGATCGCGGTGAAGCTCAGCCAGTAGAGCCCCATTTTCCCGACATCGCCGCTGGTCTGCGCCCAGCCGTGCTGGGCGACGCGCATGATCGTGCCGACGATCGAGACGATCAGCGCCAGGTCGATCAGCGGGGAGATGGCGGCGAAGGCGATCTGGAACAGCCACGCCTGCGGCAGCCCGACATGCGCGAGCCCGGGGGGCTTGCCGCTGGCGATCACTCCGCGATGCTTCCACAGGCATTGCAGCGTGCCGAACGCCCAGCGGTAACGCTGCTTGGCGAGCGCGCGGAAGGTTTCGGGCGCCTCGGTCCACGCCACTGCGCGCGGATCGTAGGAGACGCGCCAGCCCGCGCGCTGGATCGCGATCGTCAGATCCTGATCCTCGGCCAGCGTATTCTCCGGATAGCCGCCGACCGATTCGAGCGCCGTACGGCGCCACGCCCCGACCGCGCCCGGCACCACCGTCATCGCGTCGAACCCGGCGAGCGCGCGCCGCTCGAGGTTCTGCGCGGTGATATATTCGATCGCCTGCCAGCGCGTGACGAGGTTGACCCGGTTGCCGACGCGCGCGTCGCCCGCTACCGCGCCGATCGCGGGATCGGCGAACCAGCGGGTGAGCCGCGCGATCGTCTCGGGTTCGAACTGGGTATCGGCATCGAGCGCGATCACCACCTCGCCGCTCGCCTGCGCCAGCGCGCGGTTGAGCGCGGCGGCCTTGCCGCCGTTGACCAACGTCATCAGCGTGACGCGCGGATCGTCGGCAAAGGCTTCGGATACGAGCGCGCTGGTGCGGTCCTTCGATCCGTCATCGGCGACGATCACCTCGAGCCCCGGATAGTCGCTGGCGAGCACGCGGCGGACCGAGGAGACGATCACGCGCTCCTCGTTATACGCCGGGATGATCACCGAGACCGCGGGGTGGAAATCGGGTGGCACCGCGCGGCGTCGGCGCGTCTGCAGCCAGGCGAGCCCGGCCATCAGCACTGCGCGGGCGATGCCGAGCGCGATCGCGACATAGAACAGCCAGGACAGCGCCACCGAGGCAAGCGCCAGCGCGATGAAGATGCCGACGTCGGTCCGCACCGCGAGCAGATCGCGCCCGGTCACCTCGGGCATCGCCACCGATTGCGGGATGTTGACCAGCCCCGAGGCGGTGACGAAGCTGTAGCCGCGCGCGCGCAGCCCGGCGATGATCTGCGGCAACGCCTCGATCGTCTGCTGGCGGTCGCCGCCGCCGTCGTGGAGCAGCACGACATTGGTCGAGCGGTCCGGGGTCTCGTCATCGACCTGCTGGAGCACCTGGCGCACGATTTCGTCGGTGCCGGGGCGCTGCCAGTCGTTGGGATCGACGTGCAGCCCGACGACGGTATAGCCGTGCTGCTGCGCGATCAGCGCCGGGCCGAGTTCGTCGGTCGTGGTCGGCTCCGCGTCGCCGAAATAGGGCGCGCGGAACAGCGTCATCGACCGCCCGGTATAGGCCTGCACCAGCCGCTGCGTCGTGTTGAGCTCCAGATTGACGGTCTGGTCGTTGCTCAGCGCGAGATTGGGGTGGGTATAGGTATGGTTGCCGATCTCGGACCCGCCGGCGACGATGCGGCGCAGCAGCTGCGGATGCTGGAGCGCATTCTCGCCGATCACGAAGAAGGTGGCGGGAACATGTTCGCGCTCGAGGATATCGAGGATCTTGGGCGTCCATTCCGCATCGGGGCCGTCGTCAAAGGTCAGCGCGATCTTCTTCGGCACCGCGCCGGTGCGCTGGACGACATAGGGCGTCGGCAGCGAGACATAATCCTCGCGCCGGATCATCGCATCCTTGTCGTATTTCACCCGGCGCACACCCTCGGTGGGGGAGGAGGTGATGCGCAGGATCTCGCCCGATCCCTCGACGTCGACGTTGAGGAACGACTGGATCCGGCTGAGCACCGGCACCTTGTTGGGCAAGGTGGTGCGGAAGGCGGCAAGCGCGTTCCAGAACCCCGGATCCTCGGTGCCGAGCCGCCACATCGCGATATTGGCGATGCCCAGCTTGCGCAGCACGACGAACTGGTTCCAGCTCGTCGCCGCATCGAGCATCCAGATCTGATGCTGAGTATTGTCCTCGTCATAGGCGAAGCCGGCGTTGCCGCTGGCGGGATCGAAGGTGATCGGCGCCTGGCTGTCGCGCGCGGCGAGCCACGCTTCTTCCACCGCCATCGTGTCGGCGGTATTATCATGCCAGTCATAGCCATAGCTGCCGAGCGCGACGATCAGCTTGTCGTGCCCGACCTGGTGCAGCGCATCCTCGACCACCTGGACGAACCACGGCTGCGAGGCGATCGGCCCGGCCGACCCGCTCTGCCAATGTTCGTCATAGGCCATCAGGATGACGTTATCGACGACCCGCGCGAAGCTCGCGAGGCGCCATTCGGGCTCGCCCGCGGGGACGGTGACGGCCAGCGTCGCACTCTGCGGCAGCGCCCTGTTGAGCTGGTCGAGGAACGAGACATAGGCGGGCAACGCCTCGGGCGGCAGGCTTTCGTAATCCATCACCAGCCCGGAGGCGCGGACATTGGCGACGGTCGCGACGAGCTTGTCGATCAGCGCCTTGCGTCGCGCGGGGCTGCGCAGCATCGTCGCGACGCCTTTGCCGTCCCATTGCTGGTTGACGATATTCTGCACCATCGGCAGCAGCTTGGGCGGGTGTTGGGCCGAGGCGAGCACCTGCGCCAGCCGCGGCGCGCGCGCCTGATAGATATTGCCATTGGCGTCGCTGGTCAGGATCGCCGGCACCACCCAGTCGAGCGCGTTGATATTGCGCTGGAGCGAGGTGATCCCGCCGTCGAAGCTGGGGGCGTAGAATCCGATCGTCACCGGCTTGCCGCCGGTGCCTTTGGCCGGCCGGGTGTTGCGCGCGATATGCGGCAGCCAGCGCGAGGAGGCTCGGCCGCTCGGCGTCGCCTTGGGGTTGAACGGCTGCGCCTGGCGATGCGCGAACGGCAACGGCAGCCCCGGCCCCGATGGGACTGCGACGAGCGTCGTGGCAAAAGCGAATGCCACCAGCATGATCAGCGCGATCAGAAGCGCGACCGAGCGTCGCGCCCGTGTGCCCCGCCGGCCGCTGGGATCGTAGAAGATCGGAGTATTCAATTTATCGTTCCCGGATCGCGCCTTTTCATCCTGCGCGCGTGCGGGCCGCTATAGCAAGCCCCGCCGCAGATGCGGTGTTCTGCGCATTAAGCTTTTGTCATTTCGGGATCGACGCTGCCGATGCGCCGCGCCGCCAGCGCGAGCCAGATCAATGCGGGCAGCGCCAGCGTTTCCCACAGGATGAAGCCGGCACCAGGCGACCAGTTCATCCAGTCGCTAGCGAAGGTGCGCAGATGGCCGTTGAGGAACGGCACGAACACCACGTCGCGCAATTGGAACGACACGATCGGGCTGCCGTAGATATCCGTCGCGGCCATGCAGGCGTTGATCGCGATCGACAGCAGGATCACCTCCGCGGGCAGGTAGCGACCGATCCCGCGCCCGCGCGCCGCCCAGGCGGGGGCGATGCCGAGCGCGAGCACCCCGACGAGTGGGATCGAGTGGCGCGGGCCGGTGGAATTGCCGCCGTCCCAGTAATAATAGCCGGCATTGATCAGCAGCGTGATCGCCACCACCGCCGCGACGACGATCCCGATATCGCGGGTGGCGCGCGCGCGGATCATCAGGAACAGTCCCCACAACCCGAGCAGCAGCGCGGGCGCGAACCACAGCAGCCCGCGCTTATGCCCCAGCGTGATGTTCCACAGCACCGCCGGATCGGGCACGCCGATGCCGAACAGCCCGCGGTTCATCCCGTCGAACCCGACCACGCCTTCGTAACCGAGCTGGAACGGATCGCCGAACGCGAACAGATTATACGCGGCGAGCGGCAGCAACCCGATGATCCCGCCGAGCGCGGCGAGCCCGATCACCGTCACGCGGTCGGCGCGACGCCACGCGCGCCATGTCGCCCATAAGGCGATGGCGGCGCCGGCGATGACCGTGGGATATTCGATCACCACCGCCCAGCCGAGGCTCAGCCCGAGCACGAAGGCGGGCCAGCGCCGCGTCTCGGCGCCGCGTGTCGCGCGGACCCCGGCCCATAAGGCGATGACGAACAAGGCCGCGACGGGGGCGTGGCCGAGCAAAGAGGTCGACCAAGCCCAGGCCGGGGTGCCGAGCCCATAGCCGATCGCGGCGGCGAGCGCCGCGGGGGCGCTGCCGGTGAGCATCAGGGCAAGGTCGAACAACAGCATCGCGGCGATCGCGGTGAGCAACGCGGGGCCGGTCGCCACTGCCAGCCGGGTGCGCACGCGGATAAACCGCGCGAACGGGCTGGCGGAGGTGAAGATCGCATAATCGCCGCTGCGCGCAGGCGACAGCGCGTGGAGCGCCGCGACCGCCGGGATCGCCATCAGCGACATCCCCGGCGCCTTGTCGAGATAGAGATGCCCGCCGAACTGCGCCTTGTCGGTGGTCGCCGAATCGAACTGGTCGATCGTTGCCTCGCCGCGCTCGACCATCACCAACGTGGCGAACAGGCGGACCGCATTGTTGGTGTTCATCTCCCACGATCCGAACCAGCTGCAACTGGCCCAGACGAGCAGGAACAGCACGATCCTGATCGGGCGAAGCCGCCCGTCGGCGTTTGTCACACCGCGACGAAGGCGTTGGCGGCGCGATCCTTGCGCACGCGGTCGGCGGCGAACACCGTGCCGTTCATCGCGATCCACACCCCGGCGGGGGCGATCTGCGCGGTGGCGAAGGCCATGCCGAGGTTGAAGGTCGCGTCGCTGTCCGCGAAACGCGCCGGCGCCAGCGCGCCGACCAGCACGATCGTCTTGCCAGCGATCGGCTGGAGCGCCTTGGCGGTTTCGGTCATCGTGTCGGTGCCGTGGGTGATGACGATATGGCTTTCGGGCGCGTCAGCCACCGCCTTGGCGATCGCGGCGCGATCGGCGTCGTCGAGCTCGAGGCTGTCCTTGCGCATCAGCCCTTCGACGCGGAACGGCTTCTTGACGCGTGCGGTGGCGAGCAGCCGATCGACCACGCTGTCGCCGATCTGATATTCGCTGAGCGCGTCGAAATAGAGCTTGTCGATCGTGCCCCCGGTGGTGAGCACCAATATATCCGCCATCATCCAACCTCTTGCTTCCGGCCGCCTCCTAGAACGGATCGGCCGTCAGCAGAACCCGGGTTTTACGCGGCCCCGTCGTCACCCTTTTGCTCCTCTTCCTGGTGAAGGGAGGGGAGCAGGTTGGCCTGCTGCTCGTCTTATTTCGTCAGGTCGGTCAGCAGCGAGCGATAATAGGTCACGCCGAGCGGCACGTTGTCCACCGGGGTGCGCTCGTTGAGGCCGTGACTGAACTCGTCCGATTCCTTGATGAAGATCGGGCTGACCCCGTAGCTCGGGATGCCGACCGCGCGGAAGTGCATCGAATCGCTCGCCCCCGCCGACATCGACGGGAACACCGGCACCCCCGGCCGCACCGAACGGATCGCCTTGGTCACCGCATTCATCAGATCGGGGCGCAGCGGCGAGGCGTCGGTGGGGTTGGAGCCTTCGGTGACGTCCTTGAACTTCACGCCGGGATCGGCCGCGACCTTCTCCAGCTCGGCCATCACCGCAGCGGGCTTCACCCCGGGGAAGATTCGGCAATTGATGTTGGCGGTCGCGCGTTGCGGCAGCGCGTTGAGCGCATGCCCGCCCGACAGCATCGTCGAGACGCAGGTGGTACCGATCTGCCCGACATAGGCCGGGCTCGCCGCGAGCGTCTCGATCGCCTTTTCGTCCGCGGGATTGGCGGCGAACGCCTTCATCGCCGCGCCGATTTCCGGGGTTTGCAGCGGGGCGGCGCCGTCGAAATAGGCCTTGGTGATCGGCGAGAGCTGCGGGGTGAAGCGATAATTGCCGATGCGGACGAGCGCCGCGGCCAATTCGTTGATCGCATTTACCTTGCGCGGTGCCGAGCTATGCCCGCCGGGGTTGGTCACCTCGAGCTGGAAATCGGCATAGGTCTTTTCAGCGGCGCTGATCGAGAAATATTTCGGCTTGCCGTCCTCGCTGAGCATCCCGCCGCCGCCGTCGACGTTGAGCACCATCTCCGCGCCCTTCACCTTGGAGGCGAGGATCGCCGAGGTCTTCATCGTCGTTTCCTCGTCGCCCGAATAAGCGAGGATCAGATCGCGCTTCGGCTTGTAGCCTGCGCGCTTCATGTCGATCACCGTCGCGGTAACCATCGCGAGATCGAGCTTCATATCGGTCGCGCCGCGGCCGAACAAATAGCCGTTCTCGACCACAGGAGTGAATGGATCGCGCTGCCAGTCGGCCGGTTTTGCCTCTACGACATCCATATGGCCGGAAATGACAAGCGGCTTCGCCTTCGGGTCGGTGCCGCGCCAGCGCAGCAGCAGATAGGCGGTGTCGTCGACCGGCTCGACCGTCACGTCATCGGCGGAAAAGCCCGCTTCGACGAACAATTGCTTGAGGTAGCGGGCCAGCTCCGGGGTCTGGTTGCCGGGCCCCTGGACGCTGCGAAACGCGATCGCGCGCTTGGCGATCGCCAGCGCATTATCGGCGGCGTTGCCGGCCGGCGCCGCTTGCGCCGTCCCTGCCAGCAGGAGGGAAATAGCTACGGCAAGACCAGTCGTTTTCATGCGCCACCTTTTTTGGTTTGACCCTGAAGGAATGACGCTAACGCGGCGGACTGCAAGCCGAAAGACTTAATTCTCCGACGGCGCGGAGAAGATCGGAAACGGCGGGAAGCAGATATGAGAAGAGGTTGCCGGACGCCGCCGAAACGGCGCCCGACAACCCCTAAACATGGTCAGCGGCCGGAGAGTTCCAGCCCGGGAGACCATGCGAGCCTCCGTACCTATGAACCGCGTCGTTGATTGGAGGAGGATACCTCCCGGCGCGGCCCGGCGGTGTTAGAAGCGCGTCCCCCGAACGAACTGAACCGACCCCATTGCTGAACCATGAGACATCGGATCACCTCCTTTCGCTGGTTGAAGACGTATTGTGGCTTGACCCACGCTGGTTATTTCGGGCGTCGGGTCGGAATAAACAAGTCTTGTTTTTAAAGATGTTTTGAACGATCTTCGATGGCTGTTGCGCTCCATTTCAGATCGCGACTCGTTTCACCCCCGACAATCTTCGATCACCCGCCCGACTTCGGCATAAGCGGGAATCACCAGCGTCGCCGCGCCCTGCTGCTGGATGACGAATCGCCCACGGCTGAACGCCATCGCATCGAGCAACGGATCGTTGATCGCGAGCGCGGCGGCGACATAGGGCTGCGCGCCGCCGGTCGGCTGCACCGCCACCGCGCGACTCACGCTGCTGGTGCGCACGGTGATCGGCGCGATCCCGGCGCCGGTGCGCGAAAGATACATCCGCCGCTCGCTCCGGTCGCAACGCAGCACGACGACCGCATCGCCGCCGTCGCCGAACATCGCACGCGTGCCGCGGCTGTCGGCGGCGTAGCGCCAGGTGCCGGGCGTCAGCGGCCAGTCGCGCCAATCGTCGGCGAGCGGCGGCGGTGCGGTGACGGCAGGCGGTGGCGGCGCGGGCGCCGGGGCACGGACCACCGGCGGCGGGGCGGGCGGGGCGCTGACGCAGGAGGCGAGGGCAAGCGCGGCAAGCGCGGAACCGGCGGGCAAGATACGACGACGCATGGTATGTAGATATGACGAGGCACGCGCTCGCGCTCAACCGGAACCAGCACGGGCGCCGATCGGTTCAGCGCAGAAGGAGGCGCGGAATGACGATGAGCGACAAGAAAAAAGACAACCCCGTCGAGGAAGTGCTGGACGAGGCTTTGGTCGATCCGGCGTCGCCGGCCAACCACCCGTCGAGGAAGCCGCCGCAGACGATCCGCAACGAACCGGCGGAGAAGCGCGGGTGTCTCGCGACATTTCTGCCGCCGTGGGTTGGCGCGAAGGGCCGCGGTGAAGGGCCGCATAATCACATTTGAGGAGCGCGGGCGGCGCGCGCTATGACAATCGCGCCGCTACCTTTATGTGCTCGCGCGAAGGCGGGAGCCCAGGCTGGGTCCCCGCCTTCGTGGGGACATAAGAGGTGATAACCACCGCGGCGCAGGCCGGG
>NZ_MKRR01000111.1:66402-84200 GCF_001897045.1 Sphingomonas sp. 66-10 | reverse complement strand
CCCATGACCGGCGCCTTGTGCTGGTCCGGCGGCAGCCCGAGTTCCTGCTGCTCCAGCGCGCGGATTTCGTCGCGCAGCCGCCCCGCTTCCTCGAATTCGAGGTCGGCGGCGGCCTTGCGCATCTGCTTTTCGAGCTCCTCGATATAAGCGCGCAGATTGTGGCCGACCATGTGCGGCAGATCCTCGTCGATCTCGACCGTCACCTGATCCTTCGAGGCGACATGCGCGATGATGTCGCCGATATTCTTGCGCCCCGTCGCCGGGGTGATGCCGTGCAGGCGGTTATATTCCTCCTGCTTCTCGCGGCGCCGCGCGGTCTCGTGCATCGCGCGCTCCATCGATCCGGTGATGCGATCGGCATAGAGGATCACCCGCCCGTCGACGTTGCGCGCGGCGCGCCCGATCGTCTGGATCAACGAGGTCTCGGAACGCAGGAAGCCTTCCTTGTCGGCGTCCATGATGCACACCAGCCCGCATTCGGGGATATCGAGCCCCTCGCGCAGCAGGTTGATCCCGACCAGCACGTCATAGACCCCGAGCCGCAGGTCGCGGATCAACTCGATCCGCTCCAGCGTCTCGACGTCGGAATGCATGTAGCGGACCTTGACCCCCGCCTCGTGCATATATTCGGTGAGGTCCTCCGCCATCCGCTTGGTCAGCGTGGTGACGAGCGTGCGATAGCCCTTCTCGGCGGTCTTGCGGCATTCGACGATGCAATCCTGCACCTGTTCCTCGACCGGGCGGATCTCGACCGGCGGGTCGATCAGCCCGGTCGGGCGGATCACCTGCTCCGAGAAGACCCCGCCGGTCTGCTCTATCTCCCAGCTGCCGGGGGTGGCGGAGACGCACACCGTCTGCGGGCGCATCGCATCCCATTCGTTGAAGCGCAGCGGGCGGTTGTCGATGCAGGAGGGGAGGCGGAAGCCATATTCGGCGAGCGTGATCTTGCGCCGGTGGTCGCCGCGCGCCATCGCGCCGACCTGCGGCACCGTCTGGTGGCTCTCGTCGACGAACAGCAGCGCGTTTTCCGGGAGATATTCGAACAGGGTGGGGGGCGGCTCGCCGGGCAGGCGCCCGGTGAGGAAGCGCGAATAATTCTCGATCCCCGCGCAGCTGCCGGTCGCCGCGATCATCTCCAGATCGAAATTGGTGCGCTGTTCGAGCCGCTGCGCCTCGAGCAGCCGGCCCTCGCCGGTCAGTTCCTTGAGCCGTTCGGCCAGCTCATGCTTGATCGCCTCGGTCGCCTGTTTGAGCGTCGGCCCCGGGGTCACATAGTGCGAATTGGCGTAGACGCGGACATGATCGAGGCTCGCCACCTTCTTGCCCGTCAGCGGATCGAATTCGACGATCTCCTCGATATCGTCGCCGAAGAAGGAGATGCGCCAGGCGCTATCCTCATAGTGCGACGGGAAGACCTCGAGATTGTCGCCCTTCACGCGGAAATTGCCGCGCGCAAAGGCGGCGTCGTTGCGCTTGTACTGCAGCGCGACGAGCTTGGGCACGATCTCGCGCTGGTCGACCGTCTGGCCCTTCTTGAGATCGAAGATCATCGCCGAATAGGTTTCGACCGACCCGATGCCGTACAGGCATGAGACCGAGGCGACGATCAGCACGTCGTCGCGCTCGAGCAGCGAGCGCGTCGCGGAGTGGCGCATCCGGTCGATCGCCTCGTTCACGCTCGACTCCTTCTCGATATAGGTGTCGGAGCGCGGCACATAGGCCTCGGGCTGGTAATAATCGTAATAGCTGACGAAATATTCGACCGCATTCTCGGGGAAGAAGCTCTTGAACTCGCCGTAGAGCTGCGCCGCGAGGATCTTGTTGGGCGCGAGCACCAGCGCCGGGCGCTGCAACTGCTCGATCACCTTGGCCATCGTGAAGGTCTTGCCCGAGCCGGTCACCCCGAGCAGCACCTGATCGCGCTCCCCGGCGCGCGCCGCCTCGACGATCTCGGCGATCGCGGTCGGCTGATCGCCCGATGGTTCGTACTCGCTGACCAGCTTGAATGGCCGCCCGCCCTCGGCCTTTTCCGGGCGCTGCGGACGATGGGGAACGAAGGCCTCGCCGGTTTCGGGCTCGGCGAGGCTGGTGCGGATCTGGATCGCCATGTTCCCTATATGGACCCGGCGTTTCGATTAGAACAGAGCGAGTTCGGCAATCTCTTCAACGGTGAGGTCGATCCCGAACATCAGGCTCATGCGGATGCGATAGACGCGCGGATCGGTGATCTCGCCGCTGGTCGTGCCTTCGCTCGAATGGCGGCGATAATTGCGGTCGACCAGCGTGGCGAAACCGAACGGCAGCACGATCGAGGCGATGACAAGCTGGGTGAAGCGGCTCTCCGGCGCGGTGGATGTCCACCAATTGCCCGCCGCCAGATCGGCGTCGTACACCGTGCGCAGGTCGAAACTATATTGCTGTTGCCAGCCCAGTTGGTCGGCGCTCGTCGTCGTGGACACGGGGACGCCGGCGCGCAGCAGCATCCAGCCGTAATCGTCGTGCCGTTCGAGCCGATGGCGCGAGCCGTCGGGCGCTTCGGCTTCGGCGCCGTCCTCCAGCGGGAGGATCGGGGCGTAGCTGCCGCCGAAGCCGGCGTCGGCGATCCACTCCCTGCCGTCGATTGTGACCAGCGACAAGGTGTGGGTGAGGGGCTGCGGCTCGGTCATTCCCAGCCAGACGCGGGCGAGCAACGGCCGCGCGGTGAAGCCGATCGCGGCGAGCGCATCGAGCAGCAAGCGGTTCTGTTCGAAGCAATAACCGCCGCGCCGCCGCGTCACGAGCTTGTCGAACACCGAGGCGGAATCGATCGCCACCCCGCGCCCGAGCTTCACATCGAGATTCTCGAACGGGATCGCGAGGCGGTGCGCGCGCTGCAACGCGGCGAGCCCTTCGACATCGGCGGCGGGGGCTTCGGGGAGATCGAGGCGGGCGAGATAGGCGGTGAGATCGAACATCGCCTTCCCATACAGATCGTATCGCCAAAGCGCGCGCGAAATTACCGGGCCTTGAGCCGGGCGGACGGCGGGTGTGCGGAGAAGCTTGCCCCCACGCGCCGCTTCGCCGATGCTGCGCCGGATGAGCGCGACCAAATCCCTCCCCCTCGGTCGCGGCAGCGCGACGCGCAACGAGTTGAAGCGTGCCGCCCGCCGCCTGTTCGCCGAGCGCGGGATCGCGGCGGTCGGGATGCGCGAGATCGTCGACGCGGCCGGGCAGCGCAACGCGGCGGCGGTACATTATTATTTCGGCAGCAAGGACGATCTGCTGCGCGAATTGCTGCTCGACGGCGCCGACGTGATCGACGCGCGTCGCCGCGCGCTGATGGACGAAGCCGAGGCGGCCGGGCCGCCGGACCTGCGCGCGGTGGTGCGCGCGATGGTCATGCCCAACAGCGACATTCCCGGCGATACCGGCGAGAACGAGACCTATTTCCGCTTCCTCATCAACGTGCAGAACGAGCGGCGCGCATTGTTCGACGAGACGGTGCACGAGCATTCCGAAGGCTATCTGCGCTATGTCGCGCATGTCCGCCGGCTGCTGGCGCATCAGCCCGAGGCGCTGGTCAAGCAGCGCATCGTCTATGCCGGGCTGGCGCTGCGCACGTTGCTCGCCGCGCGCGAAGCGGCGCAGGACGCGAGCGACAGCGGCTTCCATCATTATTGGAGCGGGCAGGCGGCGATGGACGGGATGGTCGACGCGGTCGAGGCGATCCTTACCGGCCCCGCCAGACGCGACTGATCAACGGCGCCAGCCGGGCGGGCAGGCCGGGGCGCAGCAGCAGCCAGTCGCGCAGCATTGGCCCCGGCGCCGCACCGATCACCTGCTTGTAGCCGCTATCCCCCATGCCCCAGTCGACAATTGTGATGCCGCGCGAGGATGCGTCGATAAGATTACGATAATAGAGCAATTTTCCCGGAGAATGCTTGGCATAGGCGGGGTCGTAGCTATTGGCGACGGCATATTTGAGCGTGCCGGCATCGAGATCGAACGAGAAAGCCGCGGGCCTGCCGTCGACGCTCAGCAATGCCGCGCGCATCATGCCCGCCAGCACCGGATCGGCCGCCGCGGTGCGCCAGAACAGCCCGTGCCCGCGCTCGGTGAACTTGGCGTCGCTGCCGTCGGTGCGCGCCATGATCCAGCTCGCCTGCTCGATCGCCGCAAGCGCATCGAAGGCAGCGGGCCAGTCGCGATTTGACAGGAAGCGCCAGTCGAGCGCGCCATGTTCGGCGAGCTGCTTCTCGTGATAGCGGTTCTTGCGCAGGGTCGAGCTGCGCGGCCACGCGCCCTCCGCCTGCAACGCCGCCATGTCGAGCAGCCAGCCTTGCCCGAGCGTCCGCATCGCCACGCCCCAGCCACGCGCACGCGCCGCCGCAAACAGCGCCGCCGCCGCCGGATCGTCGTCGGCGACCGGGCCGATGCGCAGCGCGTTGACGTCCCGGGCGAGCGTGTCGAGCGCTTGTTCGAGCACCTCGGCCCCGGCATCGACGGCGAGCGGGAAGCCGCGGAACGGCCAATAGCTGCCCGGCACCGTCGCGAGCCGCAGCCGAGCCGGGCCGACCGCGATCATCGGCAGCGCAAGCATCGCGACCTCCGCCGCGCTCACCGTCAGCGTCCGCGCCGCCCCTCCATAAGCGCGGAGCGCGGCGGCATACCATTGGTAACGCAGGAAACGGTGGGTCGGCGCAGCTGCCTCCGCCACCAGATCGATCGCGGCGGGCAGGCCGTCGACGATCTCGCCGCGCAGGGTGCGGGCGAGGCGACGGAACTGATCGGGCGGCATCGGTCTGGTCATCGGATGCGCTGGCATAAGCAAGCGCGGTTACCAGCGCGTTGCCGCTTGCCTCGATCGGACGCCGCGGGCAGGATTTCGGCCGTGCTGCAATATTCCCCAGACGTGTCGACGATCGCGCAGACGATCCAGCTTTCGCTCGGCCCCGTATTCATGCTCGCCGGGATCGGCGCGTTGCTCAACGTTCTGGCGGGGCGGCTGTCGCGGATCGTCGACCGCGCGCGGGCATTGGAGGCGCTGCATCCGCGCTCGACCGGGCGCGAGCACGATCGCCATGTGTGGGAATTGCGGCTGCTCGACCGGCGCATCACGATCATCAACTGGGCGCTGTATCTCGCGGTCTCCTCGGCGGTGATGACCTGCACGGTGGTGGCGATGCTGTTCGTCGCGGAGCTGGCGAACCTGCGCATCGGGCAATTCGTCGCGGTGGCGTTCGTGCTGGCGATGGTGTTGCTGATCACCGCGCTCGTCTCGTTCATGATCGAGGTGCGCATCTCGCTGAGAGCGATCCAGATTCGCGAGGAATTGCTTCGATAGCTGGCGGATGCGCCAGAGCGTGCCTATCTCACGGCGACGTTTATTATCGGGGGCCTTTCCTTGGCGCTTATCCTGAAGATCATTGCCGCGACGATCCTGTTCCTCGTCACGGCGGTCTGCCTTGCGGTCACGATCGTCCCGCGCTTCCTCGACCGGATCTATTATGTCGGCCCGCGGAGCGACCATTTCGACGGCGAGCGCTTCTTCAACCCCAGCGGGGAGGAGGAAACCTTCCGCCTGCCGGCCGGCGCGGGCGGACGCGCGGGGTTCTTTTGGCGCTATCTGACCGGGAGCGACGGCCGCCCGGCGTGGCCCAAGAGCGTGCCGGTGACCCCGGGCAAGCCCGAGCCGCGCGTCGAGGGCGATCGGCTGGTCGCGACCTGGGTCGGGCACGCGACGATGCTGCTCCAGACGCAGGGGCTCAACATCCTCACCGACCCGATCTGGTCCGACCGCACCGGCCCCTTGTGGTTCGGCCCGAAGCGGGTGACCGAGCCGGGGGTGCGTTTCGAGGATCTGCCGAAGATCGATCTCGTGCTGATCAGCCACAATCACTATGATCATCTCGATCAGCCGACGCTCAGGAAACTGTGGGACCGCGATCGGCCGATGATCGTCACCTCGCTCGGCAATGATGCGCTGATCGCGGCGGCAGGCGCCAAGGCGACAGCGCTCGATTGGGGGCAGCATGTGACGATCCGACCAGGTGTCGAGGTGATCGTCACCCGCAATCACCATTGGGGTAGCCGCTGGTTCACCGATCGCAATCGCGCCTTGTGGTCGAGCTTCGTCGTCAAGCTGCCGTCGGGCGGCAATCTGTTCTTCGCGGGGGACACCGGGCTGGGCGACGGCAAATGGCCCGTCGAGGCGGCGGGCTATGGCCCGATCCGGCTGGCGATGATCCCGATCGGCGCGTTCCGCTTCGTCCCCGGCCAGATGGAATCGGGCAGCCATATCGGCCCCGGCAACGCGGTCCGCATCTTCGACCGGCTCGGCGCGGCGCACGCCATCCCGATCCATTGGGGCACTTATCGACTGAGCTTCGAGGCGCGCGAAACGCCGCCGGCGATGCTCGCGACGCTGCTGCGCTGCACCGGCGGCGATGTGACCCGGTTCGCGCCGGCGGGGGTGGGCGTGCCGACCGAGATCGCGCCTTACGCACCGCCGGCTACGCGCCCCGACGAAGCGCTGATCGACGAATGCCTCAAGAGCCCGGAGATCGCCGCGCTGGAATAGCCGCTGCGCTCAGCCGAGGTGCAGGAGGTGGATGAAGGCGAGGCTGATCCCGCCGAGCACGAGGAGCGAGAGGATCACCGTCGCGGTGACGCGTCCGCCAGCCGACGCCACGGTGCGCACGTCCACGCCGAGCCCCAGCGCCGCCATCGAGACGACGGTGAGCATCGTCGCCGCATGCCCCAGCGGGGCGAGCGCGGCGTGCGGGACGAGATCGAGCGAGCGCAGCGCGACCAGCATGAGAAAGCCGATGATGAACCACGGCACCAGATGATGCAGCCGCGGGCGGGCAGGGCGCGCGTCCGCATTCTCCTCCCGCAGCGCGAGCAACGAGAGCAGCAGGCAGACCGGCCCGAGCATCAGCACGCGGACGAGCTTGACCAACGTGCCCATCTGTACCGCGGTCGGCCCGATCGGCGCGGCTGCCGCGATCACCTGAGGGACCGCATAGACGGTAAGCCCGGCGAGCGCGCCATATTGCACCCCGTCGAGCCCCAGCGCGATGCCGAGCAGCGGCAGCGCCAGCACGACGACCACGCCGAGCACCGCGGTGAACCCGATCGAAGCGGCGACGTCCTCGCCGTCCGCGCCGATCACCGGCGCGACCGCGGCGATCGCGGAATTGCCGCAGATCGAATTACCGCATGCCACGAGCAACGCCATTCGCATCGGGAGGCGCAGCCAGCGCCCGAGCAGGTAGCTCGCGCCGATCGCGAGGATCACCACCCCCGCGATGCCGAGCAGCAGCCACGGCCCGGCGGCAAGGATCGTCGCCGCGCTCACCGAAGCGCCGAGCAGCACGACCGCGAGTTCGAGCAGAAACTTCGCGCTGAACGCAATACCGGGGAACCAGCGGCGACCGGGCGCCCAACTGGTGCGGATGACCGTACCGAGCAGGATCGCCAGCACCAGCGCCTCAAGCCAGGCCCGGCCGAACAGCGCCTGTTCGCCGCGCTCCAGCACGAAAGCGATGAAGGTCACCGCGAGGGACAGCGCGACACCGGGGATCAGCGCAATGGCCGATCGGATCGCCTGGAGAGAACGATGCTGCGCGAGCACGGAAAATGCCTCCTTGTTCGGGAGGCAGATGGACCCGATAATTAATCGAATCCAACGATCAAATCATATCGTTTCAATCTAGAAACTTTATTGTTTCATCCGCTTCGTCCCGGTCTTGAGCCGGGATCCATCGTGCCTCGAGGGCAGGGGCAGGAACCTTTTCTCCGGCGCTTGCCTCCGGGGGAACCCCGGCTCAGGGGCAGAGTAACCGCGCGTGGATCGCGATCATACCGATCGCAGGATCCGATCAGATTACCCAGTTGGACGGCGCCTCATAGGCGTGGATGATCTCAAGCAGCGCTTCGGCCGCCTTGCTGCGATACCGCTCCTTCTGGCGGATCGCGAAGAACGGCCGTGCGGGAAGATCGAGCGGCAGCGCGGCCAGTTCGCGCGCGGAAAGTGCCGGCGCGACGACGAGCTGCGACAGCGCGGCATAGCCGACCCCGGCGCGCACCGCCGCCAGCACCGCTTCGTTCGAGGGCAAGGTCAGCACGATATTGAGCGTGCGCGGATCGACCCCGCGGGCGTGGATCGCCTCCTCGAAGGTCGATCGCGTGCCGGAACCGCGTTCGCGCATGATCCACGGCGCCGCGCGCAACCAGTCGTTGCTCACCGTTTCCGCCTCCACCGGCGACGCGCCGATCAGCAACATCCGGTCGGTGCCGACCTCGCCGTGCGCCAGCGCGGGTTCGTCGACCTTGCCTTCGATGAAGCCGAGCTCCGCGCCGCCTTCGAGCACGATCCGTGCCGCGCCTTCGGTATTGTCGATCGCGACGGTCAGTTCGATCTGCGGATAGCGGCGGTGGAAGGCCGCAAGCCGTTCGGGGAGCCAATAGCCCGCGATCGTCTGGCTGGCGATCAGCCGAAGCGCGCCGCGTTTCAGCCCGGCATATTCCGCCAGCGCGAGTTCGGCGCTCGCCGCCTGCGCGAGGAGCGCGCGGGCTTCGTCGAGGAACATGCGCCCGGTGTCGGTCAGTTCGATGCGCCGCCCGACGCGATCGAACAATCGGACCCCGTGGCGCGCCTCGAGCGCCGCGATCGCCGCGCTTGCCGCGGATTGAGTGACGTTGAGCACCTCCGCCGCGCGCGTGACATGCTGGCGTTCGGCGACACCGACGAAAATGCGAAGTTGTTCGAGCGTCATCGCCGGCCGCTGCTCCGCCGCGCGACATGCGGCTTGGGCTGCTCCGGGATCGCGGGCAGGGTGGTCCAGCCGAAATGCGGGAAGCTGATCGAGCGTTTGCCGGTCAGATCGACCCGCACCACGATCAGCCCCTTCTCTTCGATGAACTCGAGCATGCGCCGCGCCCGGCTCGGCGACGCTGTCTGGTAGAGCACCGCCAGCGCTTCGTTGTCCGGGCATTCCTCTTCCGCCCGCGCGGCGCGCGCCACGCCGAGGAAGGGCGCCAGCATATCCTCGGGCAAGGTCTCGCCCAGCGCGAGAACATCGTCCCAATCCTCGTCGGGATCGAGGCCGGCCCGCGCTATCGCGAATTGCCGCCGGAAACCGTCGAGCGTTTCGTTCGCCGCGACGCCGCGCATCCGGCAGCGCACCTGATAATCCTGATATAATTGCGGCAGCGGGACGCGCGCATCCTCCAGCGCCATCTCCGCCAGCACCGCACGGCGCACCGCCGCCTGCTCCGCCTCGTCGAGTTCGGGCATGTCCGGCACCGCGAGCGGCGCGGGCGCCGTGACGGCGCTTTGCATCAGCGACGCCATCGGCGGCACCGGCGGCACCGGCATGGTCAGCGCCAGCGTTTCCTGTGCGTCGACGGTGAACAACCGTTCGCGCAATCCGTCGGCATCGGCGGTAGGGAGCGGCATCAGCTTGGGGCTGACATTGCGCGCGCTGGTGGCGACGCTGCCGATCGTGACGCTGATCGGACGGCGCGAGATCGCCGGGCCGAGCGCGAGGAACTCGCCCCGCGTCAGATCGCGGATCTGATCGGCCTGCTTGCGCTCCATCCCGAGCAGATCGGCCGCGCGGGCCATGTCGATGTCGAGGAAGGTCCGCCCCATCAGGAAGTTGGATGCCTCCGCCGCGACATTCTTGGCGAGCTTGGCGAGCCGCTGGGTGGCGATCACCCCGGCGAGCCCGCGCTTGCGCCCGCGGCACATCAAATTGGTCATTGCCCCCAAGGAGGCGCGACGCGCTTCCTCACCGACCTCGCCCGCCGCGGCCGGCGCGAAAAGCTGCGCTTCATCGACCACGACGAGGATGGGAAACCATTGCTCGCGCGGCGCCTCGAACAGTGTCGCGAGGAAGGCGGCGGCGCAGCGCAGCTGATCGTCGGCCTCCAGCCCTTCGAGGTTGAGCACGACCGACGCGCGGTGCTCGCGTGCCCGTGCGGCGAGCCGCTCGATCTCGATCAGGCTGTAGTGCGCCGCATCCACCGCGATATGGTTGAAGGCATCGGCGAGCGAGACGAAATCGCCCTCGGGATCGATGACGACCTGCTGGACGAGCCCCGCGCTCCCTTCGAGCAGGCGGCGCAGCAGATGCGATTTGCCCGACCCCGAATTGCCCTGGACGAGCAGGCGCGTGGCCAGCAGCTCTTCGAGGTCAATCTCGACCGCACGGCCCGCTCCATCGAATCCCATGTCGATCTTGGCAGTCATTACCGAGCCGATGGCAATGCTCGCGGCGCGGGGCAAGCGGATTGCGTCGCACGACCGGGTTCGAAGCGGTGTCGAGCCCGCGGGCCGCGGGTCAATGGATCGCGATATGCCGCGGAAACCCGCTGTCCCGCATCACCACGCCGCGCGACCTGAGTTCGGCGGCATAACGTTCGGCGAATTCCCGGTGGACGCGCGCGACGCACGGATCGGCGGTCGAAAGCGCCATCGCCGCAGATTTGCGCTGTCGGGCATCAAGATATTCGAGTTCAGTCAACTGACGCATGACCTAGCCCCCGTTCCCCGCGGCAGCTTTCCACTTGCTGTCGGTTGGCGTCTTGCTGTGGGTATACGGCGCCAACGATGAGATTTTAGGGCTGCGCCGTTTCATTGACGAGCGCGGGCCGTTAATCTCCATCACCGTTTGTCGCGTAAATCGAACGATCTGCGGCACCCGTATTGGCGCGCTCGGCTTCCCGATCGCGCGAGTCGCCCTCGCCGTTGCGGGCGCCGGGCGCGTCTTTCAGCTCTCGACGGCGACCGCCATCGCCGCGGCATGTGCCTCGACCGGATCGGAGGCGGCGGGCGGTTCGCCCGGCTGGGTCTCGATCTGGGAGCCGCGTTCGAGCGCGCGGTGGACCGGGCAGCGCTCGGCGATCTCCAGCATGCGGCGGCGTTGCTCCGCATCGATCTCGCCCTCGATCGCGATCCGGCGGGTGAAGACGTCGGGCGGGGTGGCCGATGCTTGCCGGACATGGCCGACGGCGGTGCGGATGCGCGCGACCGGCCAGCCCTTTTGATCGGCGTACATCCTGAGCGTCATCGTCGTGCAGGCGGCGAGCCCGGCGCTGACCAGATCATAAGGCGTCGGCCCCGATCCCAATCCACCGACATCGACCGGCTCGTCGGCGAGGAAGCGGATGCCGCCGGCGTGGATCGAAACCTGGAATTTGCCGGCGCGGGTCTCCTCCGCGACGACATCGCCCTCCTGGCCAGCGTCGCGGGTCTCGGGCACGGGGGGCAGGTAGCGCGACGCCCAGCTCGCGATGACCTCGGCGGCATAATCGACGTCCCGGGCGTTGGTCAGCAGGTGATCGGCGCTGTCGAGCGAGATGAAGCTCTTGGGATGCCGCGCGGCGAGGAAGATCTGCGAGGCATTGTCGATGCCGACGGTTTCGTCGCGCGGCGCGTGGAGAATCAGTAGCGGACGCTTGAGCCCCGCGATCCGCGCGCCCTGATCGTGGTGGCGAAGATCCTCAACGAACGACTGGCGCACGCGGAATGGTCGGCCGGAGAGGCTGACTTCGGCCTCGCCGTCGCGCTCGATCGCCGCCACGCCCTCCGGGCCGAACTGATCGAGCACATGCGTGATATCGAACGGCGCGCCGATCGTCGCGACCGCCTTGACCATCGCCAGATCGCCCGCCGCGGCGAGCGCGGCCGCGCCGCCGAGGCTGTGACCGATCAAAAGGGTAGGCGGGCGGCCGCTCGCTGCCATTGCCTCCGCCGCGGCCGCCAGATCGGCGACGTCGGCGCCGAACCCGGCCTCGCCGAATGTCCCGCCGCTCTTGCCGAGGCCCGCGAAGTCGAACCGTAACGTCCCGATCCCGCGCCGCGCCAGCGCGCGGGAGATTCGCACCGCCGCGAGCCCGTCCTTGCCGCAGGTGAAGCAATGCGCGAACAAGGCCCAGCCGCGCGCCGGCGCATCGGGGAGCTCGATCCGGCCGACCAGCCGATATCCCGACGGGCTGGTGAATTCGAACGGGGATGCGACCATAGCCACCTCGCGCCTCAGCTCATGCGAGTCCCTGATCGGCATCGCATATCGGACGCGGTTTAGCCGCGATCGCGGTCGAAAGGCGAGTTCCGCGCGTTCAGAGATCGAGCGACCAGTTCTGCCCGATCAGATCGTGCCCGAAGGAATGATGCGGCGCCTCGTCGACGAGCACGAAGCCGGCTCGCTCGTAGATATGGCGCGCGGCGGCGAGCACGCTGTTGGTCCACAGGGTCAGGCGCCGATAGCCCAGGCGCCGCGCGTGGGCGATACAGGTCTCCACCAGCAATCTGCCGACACCCGCACCGCGCGCGAAGCTTTCGACATAGAGCAGGCGAAGCTTGGCCACCGCGGGATCGTCGCCGTGGACGAGAAAGATCGATCCCGCCATCTCGCCGTCGATATCGGCAATCCACGCCGCGTCACGCGCGGGATCGAACTGATCGTGGAAATCGGCAAGGATGCGTGACACCAGCGCTTCATATCCCTGATCCCAGCCATATTCCTCGGCATAGAGCATCATCTGGCGCGCGGCGACGAGCCCGAGATCGCCGGGCCGCAGCCCGCGCAGCGTGACCGACGCCGGCTCATCCCCGCCGTCGAACGCCTGCATCATCACGCTCGCCGCCCCGATCAGCCGCTGTCGCTGCCGCGCCGAGACGCGATCGAGCAGCGCGCCGATCGCTTCTTGCGCTCGCACGTCGAGGTCCGCGAAGGCGGCGCGCCCGGTGGGGGTCAGCGAGAGCAGTTGCTGGCGGCCGTGCCCCGGATCGTCGCGGGTTTCGAGCAGGCCGCGATCGGCGAAGCGCTTCAATGTGCGGCTGATCTGCGCGCGGTCCATGTTCAGCGTTCGCGCGATATCGGCGGCGGTCGGGTCCTCGCGGTGGGCAAGTTCGTACAGGATACGCGCCTCGCTCAGCGTGAAGCGGCTGCCGTCGAGATGCGCGTCGAGCAGCCCCAGCTGGTTGGTATAGAGCCGGTTGAACGCGCGGAGGAGGGCGACATCGCCTTGAGGTCGATCGAGCATAAGCGATCTTCCCTCACGATGTTGATTGAGTCAACAATGACGATGCAATGATCCCGGCTACACCCGCCGGAAAATATAATACCAGACTTCATGCCCTTGCCGCCGCGCCTTGCGCTCGTAGCGGGTCTCCGGCCAGTCGGCCGGGCGGTTGAGAAAATCCTCGGGCCCGCGCGCGGTCCATTCGAAATCGCGGCGCTGGCCCATGATCATCATCGCCCAGCGGCAATAGGTCGGATCGTCGGTGCCGAGACGGAATTCGTGCCCCGGCTTGAGCTTGGCGGCGATCAGATCGAGCGGGCCGTGGTTGACCATCCGCCGCTTGGCGTGGCGCGCCTTGGGCCAGGGATCAGGGTGGAGCAGATAGACCCGATCGAGGCTGGCATCGGGCAGACGCTCGATCACCTCGAGCGCGTCGCCCATATGCACCCGCACATTGCTCAGCGCGCGATCGCGGATATGGCCGAGTGCGCCGACCACCCCGTTGAGAAAGGGTTCGCAGCCGACGAAGCCGGTGCCGGGCGCTGCCTCGGCCTGCCCGGCGAGATGCTCGCCCGCGCCGAAGCCGATCTCGACCTGCAACGGGCGATCGTCGCCGAACAGCCGCTCGGCGGTGAGCGCGCCCCCCTCGGGCACCGCGACGCGCGGCAGCAGTTCCTCCACCAGAGCGGCCTGCCCGGCGCGTAACGCATGGCCTTGGCGCCGGCCGTAAAGGCGGCGGATCGTCGTCGGATCATTCATGGCGAGGCCGCGTAGAGGGGCGGGCGGGCGAGGGCAATGCCGCGTTCATCCTCGGCTCCTTAAATCGCCGCCGGGAAGTGTAGGATAGGGGAGAAAGTGATGCGTTTGGCCTGGGCGTTGGCGGTGATCGTCGCAGCGGTCCCGATGGCGGGCGATGCCCAACTGGCGTCGGAAAAATCGATCTCGCTGGTGAAGCGCGACGGCCATTGGACGGCCGTGCCGCTCATCTGCGACGCGACCAACCGCGATCGCGTGTTCGTTCTGGGCGCGCCGGGACGCAACGGGCAGATGGATCTGATCAGCTTTGCCAAGCCGGGGCTGAGCGCGCAGCGCGTCTCCGTCCGGCTCGGGCCGGGCGATCCGGGGGCCGGGCAGATCTATTACCCGTTGTTCAACCTCGTCGGGCGCGAGGTCGGCAACATCCATGCGATCAACCCCGGGATGGTCGAGCCCGGCGCGACGACCCCCGCGGTCACCGCGATCACCTTGGGGCGCGAGACGACGAATTGCCGCTTCGCCGCGCAGACCCGCGTGCTGGCGGTGACGGCGCGGCGCTCGATCCAGATCGTGCGGACCGAGCGCAACGGCTATCGCTACACCGCCTATAGCTTCGATACCGCCTTGCCCGAGACCAGCCAGCCGTGGGGCGGGCACGACAACCGCCCGTCGCTGGCGATCGACGGCGGGCGGCTGGTCGACCAAAGCAACGGCCGGCGTGTCTATGAATTCACCAACCGCGGCTTCGTCTATCGCGTGATGGTCTCAGTGCGCCCCGATCATCCCGGCGGCGGGGTCGAGGTGACGCAGGACGGGCGCAACGTGCTGCGCGAGGCGTTCGGGGCTTATACGGCGGCGGTGGTGCCGTAAGGCGGGCCGCTCGACCGTCACCGCGGCCTTGAGCCGGGGTCCATTGCGCCTGAAGTGCGGCGGCTAGAGCCTCTTGTCCAGCGCTTGCCTCCCGATGGCCCCCGGCTCAAGGCCGGGGTGACGGTGGTTTACTGGATATCGGGGTCGCTCTAGCCGCCGGCCACAACGCTCAGGCGGCGACGGCCGCCTTGAGCTTGTCGACCAGATCGGTCGCTTCCCAGGTGAAGTGGGTGCCGTCGCTCTCGCGGCCGAAATGGCCGTAGGCGGCGGTCTTCGAATAGATCGGCGCGTTGAGCTTGAGATGCTCGCGGATGCCCTTCGGCGTCAGGCGGACGAGCTTGGGCAGCACCTCCTCCAGCTTCGCCTCGGGCACGGTGCCGGTGCCGTGGGTATCGACATAGACCGACAGCGGCTCGGCGATGCCGATCGCATAGGACAGCTGGATCGTCACGCGCCGCGCCAGGCCGGCCGCGACGACGTTCTTCGCCAGATAGCGCGCGACATAGGCCGCCGAGCGATCGACCTTGGTCGGGTCCTTGCCGCTGAACGCGCCGCCGCCGTGCGGGGCCGCGCCGCCATAAGTGTCGACGATGATCTTGCGCCCGGTCACCCCGGCGTCGCCGTCCGGCCCGCCGATCTCGAACAGCCCGGTCGGGTTGACGTAGATCTTGTCGTCCGACGGCAGCCAGCCCTGCGGCAGGATTTCGGCGAACACGCCCTTGACGTAATCGCGCAGCTTGGCCTGGCCGGCCTCGTTCGACAGATCGGCCGAATGCTGGGTCGAAACGACCAGCGCGGTGGCGCGCACCGGCAGCTCGTTCTCATATTGCAGCGTGACCTGGCTCTTGGCGTCGGGCTCGAGGAACGGCGCCTTGCCCGAATGGCGGTCGGCGGCCATCCGCTCGAGGATCTTATGGCTGTAATAGAGCGTGGCGGGCATCAGGCCCGGGGTCTCGTCGGTCGCGTAACCGAACATGATGCCCTGGTCGCCGGCGCCTTCGTCCTTGTTGCCGCTCTCGTCGACGCCCATCGCGATATGCGCCGATTGCGGGTGGAGGTTGTTCGAGAAATCGAACGTCTGCCAGTGGAAGCCCGACTGTTCATAGCCGATGCGCTTCACCGTCTCGCGCACCGCCTGCTCGATCTCGGCCTCGATCCCGGGCGCCCAATTGCCGTCGGTGTCCATGATCCCGCGGCCGCGGATCTCGCCCGCCAGCACCACCTTGTTGGTGGTGGTGAGCGTTTCGCACGCGACGCGCGCCTCCGGGTCTTTCGAGAGGAACAGATCGACGATCGAATCCGAAATCTGATCGGCAACCTTGTCCGGGTGGCCTTCGCTGACCGATTCGCTCGTGAAAATGAACGACTGACGCATGATCGCTCCGATAACTTAACGATATAAAGATAACTTTATATGCCCTAACGCGCGCGCCGTCGAATGGCAACCGCCGTGGCGCCGAGCAGCAAGGCGACGATCAGCGCGGCCCAATTACCGATGCGCGAGAAGAGCGTGGGGGGCAGCGGCGCGGGCATCGCCACGTCGATCGCACCGGCGGTTTCGTGCGGCACGGTGGCGACGAGTCGCCCGTCGGCGGCGATCACCGCCGAAATCCCGGTCGGCGTCGCGCGGACGATCGGCAGGCCTTCCTCGATCGCGCGCATCCGCGCTTGCGCCAGATGCTGCGGCGGCCCCCACTTGCCGAACCACGCGTCGTTGGACGGGTTGAACAGCAGGCGCGGGCGGTGGGCGGGGTTGATCACCTGGCCGGAGAAGATGATCTCATAACAGATCTGCACCCCGATCTCGCCAAAGCCGGGGATGGCGAGGCTGCGCGGCCCCGGCCCGGGGGCGAAATCCATATCCCCCGGCACCAGCCGCGCAAGGCCGAGCGGCTTGAGCAGCCACGGCATCGGCAGATATTCGCCATAAGGGACGAGATGCGCCTTGTCGTAGCGCCCGTCGATTCGCGCTGCGGCGTCGACCGCGAATACCGAATTGGTCGCGGTGGTGATGTTGCCGGCGCGGTCGAACTGCAGCGCGGTGCCGCCGGTGAGCAGCACGTCACGCGGGCCGAGCAGCGCTGCCATACGGCGCCGGATCTGCTGCGGGTTCTGCTGATAGCTGTAGATATAGGGCGGATAGCCGTCCTCGATCAGATCGCGCACCACGCCCTCCGGCCACAGCACCAGCCGCGGCGCGGTCCCCGGGACGCCCGACAGCGCGGAGAGCTTGCGCAGCAGCAATTCGCCGTCGCTCTCGCCGCGCTGGTCCTGCGAGACATTGGGCTGGACGACGACGAGGCGCGGGGCGTCCGGCGACTCCCCGGCGGGTTCGCGATATCCCAGCGCTTGCGCCGCCAGCAGCGCGACCAGCGCGAGGCCCGCTCCGGCTAGCGGCAGCGGGCGGCGCGTTATCAGCAACAGGCTTGCCGCCAGCGCCACCGTCAGCCCCGACAGCGCGTAGGTGCCGATCCACGCCGCGAGGCTGGCGACCGGCTGCACCGGCACCCAGATCACCCCGATCGGGTCCCAGGCATAGCCGGTGAACATCACGCTGCGCAGCCACTCGCTCGCGATCCACGCCGCGCCGAAGCCGAGCGCATAGCCCGCATTGGGCCGCTTGCCGGGCAGATACCACGACAGCCCCGCCGCGATCGCGGGATAGACCGCGAGGTACAGCGCCAGCGCGAAGGGCGCGACATAGCCCAGCACCGGGGGCATCTTGTCCTGAAAATCAAAGGCGTGCTGGAACCAATTGTCGTTGATCGTGAAATGCCCGACCCCGAAGACCCAGCCGAGCCAAAGCGCCCGGCGCACGCTGGGCGCGCGCCATACCAGCGCGATCCATCCGGCGAAGCAGAGGAGGGTCAGCGGCCAGAGCTGGAGCGGCGCGAAACCGCAGGCGGCCAGCGCGCCGAGCAGCAGCGCGGTGAGGGCGGGGCGTCGGGTAAGCAACATCGCCGTGGGTCATGCGGGACGTGGCGGCCGGCGGCAAGGCAGACCATCGCATTTCAGGAGAAGTCGGCGCCGGTTTCCCGCCCGAAAATGCGCAAAGAGATAGCGAAAATCATCCGGAGGTGTATGATCGCGGCATGACACTCAGGCCGTTCCATCTCGCCTTTCCCGTCCACGATCTCGCCGCGGCGCGCGCCTTTTAC
>NZ_MKRR01000111.1:64210-66389 GCF_001897045.1 Sphingomonas sp. 66-10 | reverse complement strand
ATCGTCGCGCATCTCGACGAAACGATGCAGCCGCATGAGACATCGAATGCGGTCGACGGGCATGACGTCCCGGTGCCGCATTTCGGCGTCGTGCTGACGATGGCCGACTGGCATGTGCTCGCCGAGCGGGTCGAAGCGGCCGGGATCGCCTTCGGGATCGCGCCTTATGTCCGTTTCGCCGGCGAGCCGGGCGAACAGGCGACGATGTTCTTCCGCGATCCTTCTGGCAATGCGCTGGAGTTCAAGGCGTTCGCCGACGATGCGATGCTGTTCGCGACCGGCGCCGAGGAGATTGCGGCATGAGTGCGCCGATCGAGGTGGATATCCCGCACCAGCTCGGCACCGCCGCGGCGAAGGAGCGGATCGGCAGCGGCTTCGGCAAGCTCGCCGATTTCGTCCCCGGCGGGGCGATCACCGAGCATCGCTGGGAGGGCGATACCTTGTGGTTCACCGTCGAGGGGCTGGGGCAGCGCGTCTCGGCACAGCTCGACGTCGGCGAGCGCAATGTGCATTGCACTTTCACGCTGCCCGCGTTCCTGGCGATGTTCTCGGACAAAATCCGCGCCAAGCTGGAACGCGAGGCGCCGAAATTGCTGGAATAATATCCTCCGTTCGCCCTGACCTTGGCGAAGGGTTGCCCTTCTTCGCGAGGAAGAAAGGGCAAGACTTCGGCAGGCTCAGCCCGAACGGGGAGAGGGGCGTTACTTCGCGCCCGCCGCGCTGACCCGCCAGATGCGGTTGCCCACATCGTCCGCCACCAGCAGCGCGCCGGTCTTGTCGAAGGTCACGCCGACCGGGCGGCCTTGCGCCTCGCCGTCCTTGTTGAGGAACCCGGTCAGCACGTCGACCGGCTTGGCACCCTTCGTCGGCCAGCCACTATCGCCGAACGGAACATAGACGACCTTGTAGCCCGACAATGGCTTGCGGTTCCACGAACCGTGCAGGCCGATAAACGCGCCGTTGGCGAAATTCGCCCCGAGCTTCGAATCCTGCGCGAAAGTCAGCCCGAGCGCCGCGACATGCGGGCCGAGCGCATAATCGGGCCGCTTCGAATATTGCTGGAGCGCGGGGTTGGCGGGCTCGACACGCTTGTCGGGATAGCCGCCCCAATAATACCAGGGCCAGCCGAAATTGTCCCCCAGCTCGATCGCGGTGAGATAATCGGGGGCGAGGTCCGAGCCGAGCATGTCGCGCTCGTTGACCACGGTCCACAGCTGGCGATCGTGCGGCTCCAGCGCCATCCCCTGCGGGTTGCGCAGCCCGGCGGCATAGATGCGCCAGGTCTTTTCCTTCGGCCACACCTGGAGGATGTTGGCGCGATAGCGCTCCGCCGCCATGCCATTCTCGGCGATGTTCGACGACGAGCCGACTGCGACATAGAGCGTCTTGCCGTCTTCCGCCGGGATCACGTTGCGCGCCCAGTGATTGCCGCCGCCGTTGAGCTTGATTACCAGCTCGGGCTTGGCGGTCACCTTGGTCATCCCCTCGATATAGGGAACGCGGACCAGCGCGTCGGTATTGGCGATATAGAGCTGGCCGTCGAACAGCGCCATGCCGAGCGGCGAGTTGAGCCCGGTCATGAACACCGTCTTGAGTTCGGGTACGCCGTCCCCGTTCGCGTCGCGCAGCAGGGTGATGCGATTGGCCGAGGGCACCCCGGCGCCGGCGCGGCCCATCAGCCAGCCCATCACCTTATTGACGATCCCGCTGGTGGGGCGCGGCGGCGAATTGGTCTCGGCGACGAGGATGTCGCCGTTGGGCAGGCGATACAGCCAGCGCGGATGATCGAGCCCCGTCGTATAGGCCGCCACCGCCAGCCCCGGCGCGACGACCGGCTTGGCGCCGTCGGGCCAGCCGACCGCCTTGGCGACCGCCATCGTCGGGATCCACTGCTCGCGCGGCGGGGTGATGTCGGGGCGCTGCCCCTGGACGTCGGCGATATTGAGCCGCGCGCTGTCCGGCCAGGCGATCCACGCGACGATCGCGATCGCGGCGAGCACCACCAGCCCGGAAACGATGAGGATATGTTTACGCATTACCGGAGGATAGGCGGCGCGGCGCGGAGACGGAAGGGGGCAGAATCGCGGCAAAGTTCACGAAGTTCACACGTGTGAAGCTTCGTGGTGGCCCGAGGTTGCAAGACTAAGTTACTGAAAAAAAACGTCATCCCGGCCTTGAG
>NZ_MKRR01000111.1:26270-64202 GCF_001897045.1 Sphingomonas sp. 66-10 | reverse complement strand
TGGAGGCGGACGCGGTTGACGCGGCGCTCGTCGGCGTCGAGCACCTCGATCTGCCACCCGCTCGGGTGGATCACGCACGCCCCCGGCTCGGGGACATGCCCGGCGAGCACCGCGGTCAGCCCGCCGATCGTGTCGACGTCGCTGTCGCTCTCGCCCAGCCGCGGATCGACCGTCTCGCCGATATCCTCCAGCTCGACCCGCGCATCGGCGTCCCAGGCGCCGCCGTCGAGCGGGACGAGCAACGCTTCGGGCGCCTCGTCATGCTCGTCCTCGATCTCGCCGACGATCTCCTCCATCAGATCCTCGATCGTCACCAGCCCCTCGGTGCCCGAATATTCGTCGAGCACGATCGCCAGATGCACCCGCGTCTGCCGCATGTCGGCGAGCAGATCGAGCGCGCCGCGCGACATCGGCACGAATAGCGGCTCGCGGATCAGCGCGGTGATCCCGGTCGGGCGCTCGCCGCCGGCGGCGAGGATCGCGAAGGCATCCTTGATATGGACCATCCCGACGATCGTATCGAGCTTCTCGCGATAGACCGGCAACCGGCTGACCCCGGCATCGGCGAAAATCTTTACCAGCTCGTCGAACGTGGTTCGCTCTTCGACCGCAAGGATATCGGCGCGCGGCACGCCGACATCGCCGGCATCGCGTTCGCCGAAATGGAGCAGGTTGCGCACCATTTGCCGCTCGAGCGGGGTCAGGTCGCCCTTCGCATCGGGGGCGGGATCGTCCTCGTGGCGATCGATCGCGTCTTCGAGCTGGTCGCGCAGCGTATCCTCGTGCGCGTCGCCAAAGATCAGGTTGCGCAGGCCGCGCCAGATGCTGCTTTCGTTGGAATCGCCGTTGCCGGCGCTACTTCGGTCTTCGGGCAAGTCAGTCCTCGCGAATGGCATAGGGGTCCGCGATGCCGAGATCGGCCAGCGCGTCGCGCTCGATCGCCTCCATCGCATCCCCCTCGTCGTCGATCAGATGATCATAGCCTAGCAGATGCAGCGTGCCATGCACGATCAAATGCGTGGCATGCGCCTCGACCGTCACCCCGCGCTCCGTCGCCTCGCGCACGCAGACGCCGTGTGCGAGCACGATATCGCCGAGCAGCAGCTCGCCGTCGTCGGTATTCTGGCTGACCGTCTCGATCAGATCGGGCTGGACCATCGGGAAGGACAGGACGTTGGTCGGCTTGTCCTTGCCGCGATACTGGCGGTTGAGCGTGTGCACCTCATCGTCGGAGGTGAGCCGCACGCTGATCTCGACCAGCGCCGCGGTATCGAGCAAGTCACCGAACGGCGTGCGCGCCACGGCTGCGCGAGCGGCGGTGGTGGCAAGCGCTGTCCAGTCCTGATCGGGCCACGGATCTTCGCGGCTGAGTTCGATTTCGATCATGCCAGGTTGGTGTGGGCGAAATCGTCGCCCTTATAGAGCAGCGCCGCGTCGTTCAGAACGGCGCATGCATAGGCAAAGCAATCGCCCATATTGAGCGCCGCACGGTGCCGGCCCTTACCGAAATTGCCGAATGCATTCAGCGCCATTTGTCCCTCGGCAGCTCCAATAGCGATAATCTCGATCGCCTGAAGGGTTAGAAAATCATCCACGCTTTGCTGGGCGTGGCGCCAATCATAATCGTGCGAACGGTGCAAGGCGATCACCGCTTCCCAGCGGGCAACGGGCGACGTCAATCGTTTCCGATCCGCCGATAGTCGTATGGCCAGCGTGTCCGCATCCGTCTCTCCCGCGATGATCGCAACGATGGCCGACGCGTCGATGAATAGTGTCACCAATCCTCCTCACCGGAAAGCCAGTCATAGAAGGCCTTGTCGGTGGGAAGACCGGTTGGAGGGGGCAGCGGATGTTCACGCCAGAAACGCACCAACCACTCGGGGGCATTTGGATTTCGCGCCATGCGATCGAGACCGGCTTCAAAGGCATGCAACGCGCGGCGGACGATCTCCGCTTCGCTGGTGCCCAGCCGGCCGGCCAGTCGCGCGGCAAGATCGCCGGTATCGGCGTCCACCTCAAGCTGGCGATGCGGATCGAACTCGGCCATGCCCCGCTTCTACCCTAATCTCACTCCCCCTCATAGGCCGCGACGATCCGCCCGACGATCGGGTGGCGCACCACATCCCCGGCGGTGAAGCGGCAGAGCGAGATGCCTTCGATCCCCTCCAGCCGCGACGTCGCATCGGCCAGCCCCGAGGCGGTGACCCCGCCGGGCAGATCGGTTTGGTTGGGATCGCCGCAGATCACCATCCGGCTGTTCTGCCCGAAGCGGGTAAGAAACATCTTCATCTGCGCCGGGGTGGTATTCTGCGCCTCGTCGAGGATCACGAATGCGTCGGCCAAAGTACGCCCGCGCATGAAGGCGATCGGCGCGATCTCGATCTCGCCCGAGGCGATGCGGCGTTCGACCTGCTCGGCGGGCAAACAATCGTAGAGCGCGTCGTACAGCGGGCGGAGATAGGGATCGACCTTCTCCTTCATGTCGCCCGGCAAAAAGCCGAGCCGCTCGCCCGCTTCGACCGCCGGGCGCGACAGGATCAGCCGCTGCACCGACCCCGAGATGAGCTGCGACACCGCCTGCGCGACCGCGATATAGGTCTTGCCGGTACCCGCCGGGCCGAGCGCGAAGATCATCTCATGCGTGGTCAGTTCGCGCATATAATGCGCCTGCGCCGGGGTGCGCGGGACGATCGTCTTCTTGCGCGTGCGGATCATGATCGGCGGGGTTTCGGCGCGCTCGGCCGAGATGATCCCGTCGAGCGTCGGCTCGGAGGCCATTGCGATCGCCGCGTCGACCAGCCCGGAATCGATCTCCTCGCCGCGCTGGATGCGCATGTAGAGATCGTTGAGCACGTCGCGCGCCATCGCCACCTGCTCGGCGGTCCCCTCGAGCCCGATGCGGTTGCCGCGTGCGGTGATATAGACGCCGAGCCGGTTTTCCAGCGCGACGAGGTTCTGGTCATATTGTCCGAACAGGCGCGGCAGAAGCTGCGGCTTGTCGAACAGGACATCGACCCGGCTACGTTCGCCGGAATGGGCGGGGACGGGCTTGCGGCTCATGCGCCTCCTTCGATTCTCGCCATCGTTGGCTAACCATAAGGTGCGTGGTGGCGGGCTTCGCCGCAAGCACCAAGTCAGAGGTTTTCGAGGGTGTTGCGCGCGCGCATCACGCAGCGGCGGCGGACGCCCGTTCGGCCGAAATCTCACGCGCGGTAAGCGAATTGGGGCCGGCATGTCCCAGCTCGACCGACACCATCGTGCCGATCGGCGCACTGGTTTCGAGATGAACCGATTGCAGCCACGGCGATTTGCCGAGCATCTGCCCCGGCTGCTTGCCGCGCCGCTCGATCAGCACGTCGCAATGCCGCCCGACCGACGCCTGGTTGAAGGCGAGCTGATCGCGGTTGATCGCCGCCTGGAGCCGCTGGAGCCGCTCGTCCATTACTTCGGCGGCGATCTGCCCTTCCATCGTCGCGGCCGGAGTGCCGGGGCGGGGGCTATATTTGAAGCTGAACGCCTGTGCGTGGCCGACCGCGGCGACGATGCCGAGCGTCTCGGCGAATTCCGCCTCGGTCTCGCCGGGGAAGCCGACGATGAAGTCGCCCGACAAAGCGATATCGGGGCGCGCCGCACGCACGCGATCGATCACGCGGAGATAACTGTCGCGGGTGTGGCTGCGGTTCATCGCCCTGAGCACGCGGTCGCTGCCCGACTGGACCGGCAAGTGCAGGAAAGGCATCAGTTTTTCGACATCGCGATGCGCGTCGATCAGCCCCTGCGTCATATCGTTGGGATGGCTGGTGGTATAGCGGATCCGCGCCAGACCCTCGACGCGATCGAGCGCGCGGATCAGATCGTGCAGACCGCGCCCGTCACCGTCGCTCCACGCATTGACGTTCTGCCCGAGCAAGGTGATCTCGCGCGCGCCGGCGTCGACCAGGGCCTTGGCCTCGTCGACGATTTCGGCGAACGGCCGGCTCGTCTCGGCGCCGCGGGTATAGGGCACGACGCAATAAGTGCAGAATTTGTCGCAGCCTTCCTGCACCGTCAGGAACGCCGTCGGCCCGACCTTGCGCCGCGCGGGGAGCGCGTCGAATTTGGACAGCGGCGGCATATCGGTATCGAGCGCCGCTTCGCCCCTGGTCGCGTCGGACACCAGCCGGGGGAGGTTATGATAGGCCTGCGGGCCGACCACCACGTCGACCTTGGCGCGACGCACGATCTCCTCACCCTCGGCTTGCGCGACGCAGCCGGCGACCGCGATCATCTTGGCCGGATCGTCCTTCCGCAGTCGGCCGATATCCGAATAGACCTTCTCGGTCGCCTTTTCGCGAATGTGACAGGTGTTGAGCACCACCAGATCGGCGCCGGCGGCATCGGCGGTCGCGGTCAGCCCGTCGGCGGCGAGCAGCTCGGCCATCCGCTCGCCGTCATAGACGTTCATCTGGCAACCGAACGACTTGACGTGGAAGGTCTTGGGCGGGGTCTTGGTCATCGCGGCGCCTATACAGGCGCCTGCGCCGGATCGCCACCCGCCGCCGCGACCCGTGCGCGCGCCTCCGCCGCGATCGCCTTGCGACCGGGAAAATCGCGCGGATCGAACGGGTCGCAGAAGTGCAGCGTCGCGGTGAAATTCCCCGGGCGGCGCAGCACGCGCTTGGCATGATCGAGCCCGGGCTCGTCGCCGACCCACGCCAGCTCGCGCGTCGCATCGCCATAATCGATCCGCACCGGCTGGACGAGCACCCCCGGCGGGGGCGGATCGAGCACCGCGAGCAGCGCCGCCTTGAACGGCAGCAACGTCTCGCCGTCGCTGGTGGTGCCTTCGGGGAAGATCGTGATCGCCCAGGTTTCGGCGAGCGCCTCGCGCAACTGATTGATCTGCCCGGCGATCCCCAGCCGATCCTCGCGGCGGACGAAGATCGTGCGGTTGAGCGTGCAGAGCCAGCCGACGATAGGGACATGCTCGACCTCCGCCTTGGCGACGAAGGCGCTGCCATTGGCCCCGGCGAGGATCGGGATGTCCATCCAGCTCAGATGGTTGGAGAGAAACACCACGTCGCGGCGCAGCGGGGTGCCGATCACCCGGCGACGCGCGCCGATGATCCAGCCCATCGCGCCGAGGAACCATTTGGGCCAGGGGGAGGGGAGGCGCAGCAGCCGCCACAACAGATGTGTGGGCACCGCGACCAGCAAAGCGAGGATGATCGCGGCGAGCCGGAGGCAGAGGCGGATGTCAGGGCCGATCGGCATTAGCGCCACCCCGGCGCAGGACGAGGTCCAGTATCGGGCCGGTTTTTGCTGGACCCCGGCCTGCGCCGGGGTGGTCGCATATCACCCATGTGTTTTGCTTGGGTGACGAGGAGCGTCGATATGCGCGGCGATCGCGCTCAATCCTTGCGGCTGAGGCTGACGCCGTACAATTCCATCCGGTGATCGACCAGCCGGAAGCCCAGCCGTTCGGCGATCTGCTTCTGGAGCTGCTCGAGCTCGGGATCGACGAATTCGATCACCTTGCCGGTCTCGACGTCGATCAGATGGTCGTGATGCGCCTCGGGCGAGGGCTCGTAACGCGCGCGCCCGTCGCCGAAATCGTGGCGATCGAGGATGCCGGCCTCTTCGAACAGCCGGACGGTACGATACACCGTCGCGATCGAAATGCCCGGATCAACCGCCGAGGCGCGGGCATAGACCTTCTCGACATCGGGGTGATCCTCCGCCTCCGACAGCACGCGCGCGATGACGCGGCGCTGCTCGGTGATGCGCAGTCCCTTTTCGTGACACAGAGCTTCGAGATCGATCTTGCGGGGCATACGTCGCTATGTAGTGCGCAAAGCCTGTTGCGAAAAGCGAAACCGACTCGCAACAGGCATAAGCGCGTGATTACAGGCCGATCCGCGCGAGCAGCACGTCGAGCAGGCGCGCATCGCCGGGGGCCGCCGCGGTCGGGCCGAAACCGCCGCATTCGAGGCACGCCGCCTGGACCCCGCCGCCGGTCACCAGCCGCTTCACATCGCCCATCGCGCGCATCACCAGCTGGCGACGCTCCCACGCGACCCGCGCGAAGGCGTCGGACGGCGCCGCCGCGTCGTCGTCATTGTCGTTGCTCCACTGGCGCGCGAGCTGCGCCGCCCAGCTCGGCTTCTTTTCGAGATAGGTGACCTTGACGGTCGCCGGATCGAGCTTGGCGCGCTTCGCCGCCTCGTCGACCGCGTCCTTGAGCGTGCCGAAGCGATCGACCAGCCCCAATTGACGCGCCGTCCCGCCGATCCACACCCGGCCCTGCGCGATCTCATTGACCTTGTCGACCGGCATGTGCCGCGATTGCGCCACGCGGGCGAGGAACTGGCTATAACCATGCTCGATCGCCGACTGGAACAGCGTGTCGGTCACCGGGTTGGTGCCCGCGAACACATCGGGCTGGCCCGAGATCGGGGTGGTCTTCACCCCGTCGGTCGTCACGCCGATCTTGGCGAGCGTGTTCTCGAAGGTCGGGATGATGCCGAAGATGCCGATCGAGCCGGTGATCGTCGACGGCTCGGCGAAGATCACGTCGCCCGGGGTCGAGACCCAGAAGCCGCCCGACGCCGCGACGCCGCCCATCGAGACCACCACCGGTAGCCCCTGGCGCTTCGCCTCGATCAGCGCGAGCCGGATCCGCTCCGACGCGGTGACCGATCCGCCCGGCGAATCGACCCGCAGCACCAGCGCCTTGAGCTTCTTCTTGGCGAGACCGTCATAGATGAATTTGGCGACCGTCTCGCCGCCTGCGGTCCCGGGCTCGGACTTGCCGTCGATGATATCGCCGGCGACGGTGACGACGCCGATCTCGCCGTTCTTGGGCAAGGGGTGGGCATCGAGCCAGTCGTCATATTTGATCTTCTTGAACCAGCCGGCGGGCTTATTGTCTTCGCCGCCCGCGATCTGCGCAACGCGACGACCGAATTCGACGCGATCGCCCAATTTGTCGACGATCCCCGCGGCGAGATTGGCCTTGGCGATATCGCCCCCCGCGCCCGTCACCACCTTGTCCGGCGCGGTCAGCCAGTCGGCGAGCTTGGCCTTCGGCCGGGCACGCGCGATCGCTTCCTTCCACTGGTCGAACAGCCCGTTGTTGAGCACGGTCGCGGCCTCTTTGGCCTCGGGGCTCTGGTCGGCGCGGGTATAGGGTTCGACGAACGACTTGAACTTGCCAACGCGATAGACGTGCGCGTTGACGCCGAGCTTGTCGATCAGGCCCTTGTAATAGAGCTGGCTACCGCCAGGGCCGGCAAACAGGGTGCCGCCCATCGGGTCCATCCACACCTCGCTCGCCGATGCGGCGAGGCGATAGCCGCCGTCGGTATAGCCGGTGGCGAAGGCGAGCACCGGCTTGCCGGCGGTGCGCGCGCGCAGCAGCGCGTCGGATATTTCGCCCAGCGCCGCAGGATAGGCACCGCCGAAGCGATCGAGATCGAGCACGATCGCCTTGACCCGCGAATCGTCCTTGGCGTCGTCGATCGCGCGGACCACGTCGCGCAGGCGATATTGGCGGTGGATGCGCCCGCCGCCGAGCAATGCCATCGGCGAGATCTCCTCGGGCTGCTCGACGATCGGCCCGTCGAGATCGAGGACGAGCGCGCCGTCCTTCACCGTCGTGGGGGTCGGCCGGCTGTTGAGCGCGGCGAACAGCGCACCGAAGAACAGCAGCATCGCGACGAGCACCAGCGCGTCCTTGATGCCGACCAGCAGTTTCCACGCCCCGCGCACCAGCTGCATCTTATATTCCAATTCCAGCGCCCCGATCGCGGGGCTTGTCGCGCCGCTTTAGCGCGAAGTGTATGGTTCGGGCAATACGCTGCGCCGTAGAGCTCCCTCCGTCATTCCCGCGAAGGCGGGGATCCAGACTGGCTGGCCTATCGTGTCAAACCGCAACCTCAGCGCGAATGGATTCCCGCCTTCGCGGGAATGACGTTTTCGGCAGCCTCACCACGTATCGATATAGCGCCCGCTCGCACGCACCGGTGCCGCCGCCAGCCCGCGCTTGAGCCACGCGCGCGTCTCCGCCGGATCGATCACCGCATCGACCTCGAGGAACTGCGCGACCGACACCGCCTTGCCCTTCTCGTAGCTCGCCTGGACCAGCTCGCGATATTTGGCGTCGCGCGCTTGCGGGTCGGCGATCGCCTCCAGCTCCTTGCGGAAGCCGAGCCGCACCGCGCCCTCCAGCCCCATTCCGCCAAACTCGCCGGTCGGCCACGAGACGCAGAACCCGCCTGCGACCAGCGATCCCCCCGCCATCGCCTGCGCGCCGAGGCCATAGGCCTTGCGCAGCACCACGGTGAAGATCGGCACCCTGATATTGGCGCCGACGACGAACATCCGCGATCCCTTGCGGATCGGCGCGGTGCGCTCGGCCTCGGGGCCGACCATGAAGCCCGGCGTGTCGCACAAGGAGACGATCGGCACGCCGAACGCGTCGCACAATTGGAAAAACCGCGCCGCCTTGTCCGCCGCCGGGGCGTCGATCGCACCGGAGAGATAGCGACAGTCGTTGGCGATCAGCCCGATCGCGCGCCCGTCGATCCGCGCCAGCCCGGTGATCATCCCGGGCGCGAAGCCGCCGCGCAGCTCGACGAAGCTGTCGCTATCGACCAGCACATCGATCACCCGACGCACGTCGAACACGCGCAGCCGGTTCTCGGGGACGATATGCCGCAACAGCCGCTGATCGGCATGATCCGCCTGTGCGACGCGGCCCTGGAACATGCCGAGGATGCGCTTCGCCTTGTCGGTCGCCTCCGCCTCGTCCGCGGCGAGCACGTCGATCACGCCATTGGCATATTGCACCGCCGCCGGCCCGACCTCGTCGGGCGCGAAGACGCCGAGCCCGCCGCCCTCGATCATCGCCGGGCCGCCCATCCCGAGATGCGCGTCCTTCGTGGCGATCGTCACGTCGCAGCAGCCGTAGAGCACCGCATTGCCGGCAAAGCCGTAACCCGCAGTGATCCCGATCCGCGGCGCGATGCCCGACAGACGCGCGAAGGCGGCGAAGGTCGGCACGTCGAGCCCGGTCGCGCCGACCGCATCGACATCGCCGGGGCGCCCGCCGCCGCCCTCGGTGTAGAAGACGATCGGCAGCTTCATCGCCTCGGCGACATGGAGCAGGCGGTCGGTCTTCTTGTGGTTGATATGCCCCTGCGTCCCGGCGAGGACGGTATAATCATAGGCGAGGCCCATGCACTTCGCGGCTTCCTCGCCGTGCTCGGCGGCGTTGACCGTGCCAATCCCACCGATCAGCCCGTCCGCCGGGGTGTTGCGCATCAGATCGTCGACCGTCCGCCGCCGGCGCTGCGCCGCGATCGCCAGCGCGCCATATTCCTGGAAGCTCCCGGCATCGAACAGATCGGCAAGGTTTTCCCGCGCCGTCCGAAGCCCGCGCGCGTGGCGCTTCGCCACCGCCTCCGCCCGGCCGGCATCGAGCCCCAAGGCGTGGCGCTGGTTCACCTCGGCGAGATCGGGGCGGATGTGATCGGGGTCGACTGCGGTTTCAGTCGCGGCACCGGCGCCGTCCTCCTCGACCGGATCGAGCGACAGGAACGGCGCGCCTTCGTCAATCACCGCGCCGATCTCGGCGTGGACCGCGCTGACCACCCCGGCGCCCGGTGCGAGCACGGCATGCTGCATCTTGAGCGCCTCGATCGTCCCGACTTCCTGCCCGGCGGCGACGCGTGCGCCGACCGGGGCCTCGATCGCCACCACCACCCCGGCGAGCGGCGCGGCGGCGATATGCGCGTCGACCGGCGGCGCATGGACGGCGAGGGGCGGGGCGAGCGTCGCGACGTTGCGATCGAACCAGCCGGTATCGATGTCGAACGCCGCCATCTCCGATTGCGCGAGCACCGCGGCGAGCACCGGCAGGTTGGTCGCCAGCCCGGCGATGCGATATTCGGCGAGCGCGCGGCGCGCCTTGGCGAGCGCGGTCGGCCAGTCGGGGGCGTGGACGACCAGCTTGGCGAGCAGCGGATCGAAGCGCGGGTTGGCACTCATCCCGGTCCGCGCGGCGCCGTCGACGCGGATGCCGGGGCCGCCGGGCGCATCGAGCAGCGCGATCGCGCCGCTGGCGGGGTGGACCGTCCCGTCGGGCGCGATCGTCTCGGCATTGACGCGAAGCTGGATCGCGACGCCGTGCGGCGTCGGCGCGGCGGCGATGCCGAGCGTGTCCAATGTCGCGCCGCTCGCCAGCGCGAGCTGGATCGCGACCAGATCGAGCCCGGTCGTCTCCTCGGTCACGGTATGTTCGACCTGGAGCCGCGGATTGACCTCGAGAAAGGCGAAGGCGTCCGCGCTATCCTCGGGCAGGTCGCGATCGACGAGGAATTCCGCCGTCGCGAGGCCGCGATACCCGGTGCCGTTGAGCAACGCCTCCGCCGCGCGCGCGATCCGCACGGCGAGCCCCGCGTCGATCGACAGCGCGGGGGCGATCTCGACCAGTTTCTGATGACGCCGCTGGACGGTGCAATCACGCAGGCCGAGCGCGATCGCCGCGTCGCCGTCGCCGGCGAGCTGGACCTCGATATGCCGCGCGCTCGCGACATGCCGCTCGACGATCACCTCGGCCGATCCGAAGGCGGCGAGCGCTTCGGCGCCTGCCGCCGCGATCTGCGCCGGCAGGGTCGCGCGATCGGCGACGACGCGGATCCCGCGCCCGCCGCCGCCCGCCACCGCCTTCACCACCAGCGCGCCGGTCGCCGCCGCGCCCTCCGCCAGCACCGGCACGCCGCGCGCGACGGCATGCGCCTTGGCGCGCGCCTTGTCGCCGAACAGTTCGAGCAGCGCCGCATCGGGGCCGACGAAGGTGATCCCCAGCACGCTGCACGCCGCCGCGAGCGCGGGATTTTCGCTGAGGAAGCCATAACCCGGATGGATCGCGTCGCATCCCGTCGCGCGTGCCGCGCCGACGATCGCCTCGATCGACAGATACGCCGCGGGGCCGGCGCCTTCGAGCGCGACCGCCACATCGGCCGCGGCGACATGCGGCGCGTCGGCATCGTCGGTCGAATGAACCGCGACGGTCGCGATGCCGGCAAGAGCGGCGCTGCGCGCGATGCGGATCGCGATCTCGCCACGATTGGCGATAAGCAGCTTGCGGATGGCGCGCCTCCTCAGGGTCCAAACTCACTCAGAACAACGTCGTGATCGCCCGGAGAAGCCCGCTGGCAAGGAGCGCAGCGCAGTCGCGTAGCTGACGCTACGCGCAAGCAAGCGACGCCGTCCGGCGGGCTTCTCCGGGCGACCGCTCCGCGGCGGGCGGCTTTTGGCGCCATGCGGCGTCGCGCGTCGATCACGATGCGTGAGCATCGCTCCCTCCTTGCTCCTTGCCTGGCGCCAAAATCCGCTCCGTCATGGCGTTGTTCTGAGTGAGTTTGGACCCTTAGTCGATCGTTTTGCGCAGACGGTAGCAGCCCGCGCGCCAACCGCAACGCATCGTAGAGGATTTGGAAACGCCACCCAGTTCCTCCCGTCATTCCCGCGGAGGCGGGAATCCATAAGCACTGCGGTTTGCGATTCTATCGCAGAGACCAGCCAGAATGGATTCCGGCCTTCGCGGGAATGACAGACGAATATTCTCTAAACGCTCCGTCAGCGCGGGCGTTGCGATCCCGGATCGAGCGCCGGCACGATGCGCGCCGCTTCGCGCGGGTCGATGCCGGGGCGGGCGCCGGTCGCCAGCGGCTCGTCGCCGCGCATCGCGCTCGCCGCGCGCTGGATCGCCTCCACCAGCCGCGGATAGATGCCGCAGCGGCACAGATTGGTGATCGCACCGGCGATCGCCTCGTCGCTCGGGTTGCGGTCGCGGCGGATCAGCACGGAGGCGGCCATGACGATGCCGGGGATGCAATAGCCGCATTGCGGCACATTGGCGGCGATCAGCGCGAGCTGCACCGGATGCGTGCGATCGGGCGACAGCCCCTCGATCGTGGTGACGAACGTGCCCTCCACCGCGTCGAGCGTGATCTGGCACGATTTGACCGCCTTGCCGTCGATATCGACGATGCACGCGCCGCAGCTGCCGGTGCCGCAGCCATATTTGGTCCCGGTGAGGTTCGATGCGTCGCGCAGCGCCCACAACAGCGGGGTCGCCGGGTCCATGCGATATTCGATCGCTTCGTTGTTCACCGTCAGCTTGGGCACCGCGCCTGATTAGGCGAGGCGCGCGGCGATGGACAGCGGCGAAATTTTCACGTCCCCGTGCGGGAAGCGGCCTCCGGGGTAATCAGCGCTGCGATCTCCGCCGCGTCGAACCCCAATTCGCCGAGGATCGCCGCATCCTGCCGCTCGCCGGCCATGACCGGGGCGACGGTCGGGCTTTTCGAATAGCGCGGGGCAGGGGCCGGCTGGCGCACGCCGCCCGCCTCGACGAAGGTGCCGCGCGCGCGATTGTGCGGATGATCCCACGCCTCGTCGAAGCCGAGCACCGGGGCGAAGCACACTTCATGCCCGTCGAACGCGGTGACCCATTCGTCGCGGGTCTTCTCGCGGAAGCGGGCGGTCAATTCGTCCTTGAGCGCGGGCCATTGCCGCGCATCCATCTGCGCCGCCCATTTCTCGTCCGTCAGCCCCATCACCTTGCGGAACTCGGCATAGAATTGCGGCTCGATCGCGCCCAATGAGATGAAGCGGCCGTCCTTCGTCTCGTAGGTGTCGTAGAAATGCGCCGCGGTATCGAGCAGGTTGGTGCCGCGCGCATCGCTCCACCGCCCCATCGCGCGGAACGACCACATCATCGACATCAGCACCGCCGAGCCGTCGGTCATCGCGGCATCGACCACCTGGCCCTCGCCGGTCGCCCGCGCGTGGAGCAGCGCCGCGAGCATCCCAAAGGCCAGGAACATCCCGCCCCCGCCGAAATCGCCGACGAGGTTGATCGGCGGGGTCGGCTTCTCGTCCTTGCGGCCGAGCGCGTGGAGTGCGCCCGAAATCGCGATATAGTTGATATCATGCCCCGGCTCGGAGGCCATCGGGCCGGTCTGCCCCCAGCCGGTCATCCGGCCGTAGACCAGCCTGGGATTGTCGGCGAGCAGCACCTCCGGCCCGAGCCCGAGCCGTTCCATCACCCCGGGGCGGAAGCCCTCGATGATCGCGTCCGCGGATTTGACGATCCGTCGCACCGCCGCGATCGACGCGGGGTTCTTGAGATCGAGCCCGATCGACTTGCGGCTGCGCAGCAGCGAATCCTGCGCGTCGATCGTCAGCCCGCCACCGCGCGCCGGGCGATCGATGCGGATCACCTCGGCGCCGTGATCGGCAAGCATCATCCCCGCGAACGGGCCGGGACCGATCCCGGCGAACTCGACGATACGGATGCCGGATAGGGGCGGGCTGCTCACGACGTCTCTCTCCTGCTTCGTTGCGCAACGCCTATCGCGCGACAAACGGCGCGACAAGCTAAACATGACAAAAGTTATGGAAGGCCTTTTGATCGTCATGCCGGGCTTGACCCGGCATCCGGAGCCGCGAGTGGCGATGTCTGCGGCGCTGGATGCTGACGTTCGTCAGCATGAGGGGTGGGGGATTCTCGACAGGCGATCGAGCGATCCGTTCTTGCCTTTGCCCGGCCCGGCGGCCATCACCGCGCGCCATGATGGGAGATAAAAGATGGGTCATGTGAGGGGGCTGCGCCTGCTTGCCGGAGCGGCGGTGGCGCTGTCGCTGGTGGCGTGCGGCGGGGCGAACGGGGAGCGGCCGAAAACCGCGTCGAGCACGCCGGGCAAGGCCTATTCCCGCGATCCTTACCCTTCGACCTATCATCGCTATCCCGGCGTCCCGACCCTGGTGCGCAACGTCACCGTGTTCGACGGCGAGGGCGGGCGGATCGACAATGGTTCGGTGCTGTTCGCCGACGGCAAGATCGTCGCGATCGGTCAGACGCTCGATGCCCCGGCGGGCGCCAGCGTGGTCGACGGGCAGGGCAAGTGGATCACCCCCGGCGTCATCGATATCCACAGCCATCTCGGCGATTATCCGAGCCCCGGCATCCGCGCGCTCTCCGACGGCAATGAGGCGACCGCGCCGGTCACCGCCGACGTATGGGCCGAACATAGCGTGTGGCCGCAGGACCCGGGCTTCGGCCGCGCGCTCGCCAATGGCGGGGTGACGGCGCTGCAGATCCTGCCCGGCTCGGCCAATCTGTTCGGCGGGCGCTCGGTGGTGCTCAAGAACGTCTATGCGCGCACCACCCAGGCGATGAAATTCCCCGGCGCACCCTATGGCCTCAAGATGGCGTGCGGCGAGAATCCCAAGCGCGTCTATGGCTCCAAGGGCCGCGAGCCCTCGACGCGGATGGGCAATATCGCGGTCGATCGCGCGACCTGGGCCAAGGCGCAGACCTACAAGCGCAAATGGGACAAATATGAGCGCGACGGCGGCGATCAGCCCGAGCGCGACATCGCGATGGACACGCTGCGCGGGGTGCTCGCCGGCGAGATCCGGGTGCAGAACCATTGCTACCGCGCCGACGAAATGGCCACCGTCCTCGATATGGCGAAGGAGTTCGGCTATCATGTCACCGCCTTCCACCACGCGGTAGAGGCGTACAAGATCGCCGATCTGCTCAAAGCCAATGACACCTGCGCCGCGGTGTGGGCCGATTGGTATGGCTTCAAGATGGAAAGCTATGACGGGATCGGCGCCAATCTCGCCCTGCTCGAAAAGGCAGGCGCCTGCGCGATGATCCATTCCGACGACGCCAACGGTATCCAGCGGCTCAACCAGGAAGTCGCCAAGGCGCTGTCCGCCGGGCGCCGCGCGGGGATCGACATCCCCGATGCGGTGGCGTGGAAATGGCTGTCGCTCAACCCCGCCCGCGCGCTCGGGATCGACAATCAGACCGGCAGCCTCAAGCCGGGTAAGATGGCCGATGTCGTGCTGTGGAACGGCAATCCGTTCAGCGTCTATACCCGCCCCGAGAAGGTGTGGGTGGATGGCGCGCTGCTTTATGATGCCAATGATCCGAAACGACGCCCGGTGAGCGATTTCGAGCTTGGCCAGCCCGGCTCGGGAGACGTCAAATGATCCGCGCCCTGCTCCTTTCCGCCGCCGCGCTGATCGCCGCCCCGGCGCTGGCGCAGACCGTCGCGATCACCGGCGCCACCGTCGCGCTCGGCGACGGCAGCGCGCCGATCCAGAACGCCACGCTCGTCTTTCGCGACGGACGCATCATTGCCGCGGGCAGCGGGGTGGCGGCGCCCGCCGGTGCCGAGGTGATTGACGCGCACGGCAAGTGGGTTTCGCCCGGCCTCGTGGCCGGCTTCACCGGTCTCGGCCTGCACGATGCGAACGGGATCGAGGAAAGCAACGACGGCAGCGCCAAGGGCAGCCCGTTTGCCGCCGCGATCGACGTTTCCACCGCGATCAACCCGACCGGGGTGAAGATCGCCAACGAGCGGCTCGGCGGGGTGACCCGCGCGCTCGTCGCGCCCGATACCGGCAATTCGATCTTCGCCGGGCAGGGCGCGGTGATCGATCTCGGCGACGATGCCGATCCGGTGATGCGCGCGCGCGCCTTCCAATATGTCGAGCTCGGCGAGCATGGCGCCCGCGACGCGGGCGGCAGCCGCCCCGCGGCTTATGCGCTGTTCCGCGACGCGCTCACCCAGGCGCAGGATTATCGCCGCAACCCGGCGACGTTCGGGGGGCGCGATCGCGGCGCGCTGATCAAGCGCAGCGATGCCGAGGCGCTGCTCAAGGTGATCGACGGCCAGGTGCCACTGGTCGTCCATGTCGACCGTGCAAGCGATATCCGCAATGTGCTGGGGCTGACCCGCGACTATCCCAAGCTGCGGCTGGTGCTGACCGGCGCGAGCGAGGGGTGGCGCGTCGCGCGTGAGATCGCCGCCGCCAAGGTGCCGGTGATCGCCGCCGCGCTCGCCGATCTGCCCGAGAGCTTCGAGGCGGTCGCCGCGACCGAATCGAACGTCGGACGGATGCGCGCCGCGGGGGTGCAGGTCGGCCTTTCGGCGGACGGCGCATCGGGCGGCGAGCACAATATCCGCCAATATGCGGGCAATCTCGTCGCGATCACCCGCATCCCGGGCGCGACCGGGCTCGATTGGGGGCAGGCGCTCGCCTCGATCACCTCGGGGCCGGCCGCAGCGCTCGGGCTCGACGGCGAGATCGGCTCGCTCCGCCCCGGCCGCCGTGCCGATGTGATATTGTGGGACGGTGATCCGCTGGAGATCGAATCGCAACCGGTCGCGATCTGGATCGACGGCAAGCCGCAGCCGATGCGCTCGCGCCAGACCGAATTGCGCGATCGCTATCTGACCCCGACCGAGGGCGCGCTGCCCAAGGCCTATGACCGGCGCTGAGATTATGTGAGAATGCCGCTCTTCTCCCGTCATTCCCGCGAAGGCGGGAATCCATTCTGGCCGGCCTTAGCAATCGAACCGCGACGGCAGTGCTTCTGGATTCCCGCCTTCGCGGGAATGACGAAGGAAAGTTTGGCTGGCTTCTCAGGTCGCTTGGAGGAATTTACCCTATGTTCCTGAACTTCCTGGACGAGCTGCGCGGTGCGGGGATTCCCGCGAGCCTCAAGGAGCATCTCTTGCTGCTCGAGGCGCTCGACAAGGAAGTGATCGATCGCACGCCTGAGGATTTCTATTATCTGAGCCGCGCGGTCTATGTGAAGGACGAGGGGCTGCTCGACCGGTTCGATCAGGTTTTTGCCAAGGTATTCAAGGGGATCGAGACGAGCTTCGCGCAGCCCGGCGCGGAGATCCCCGAGGATTGGCTGAAGGCGGTCGCCGAGAAGTTCCTGACCCCCGAGGAGATGGAGGCGATCAAGTCGCTCGGCTCGTGGGAGGAAATCATGGAGACGCTCAAGAAGCGTCTCGAAGAGCAGCAGAAACGCCACGAGGGCGGCAACAAATGGGTCGGTACGGGGGGCACGTCCCCCTATGGCAATTCGGGCTACAATCCCGAGGGCGTGCGGATCGGCGGCGAGAGCAAGCAGAAGCGCGCGCTCAAGGTGTGGGACCAGCGCGAGTTCAAGAATTTCGACAGCACGCGCGAGCTCGGCACCCGCAACATCAAGATCGCGTTGCGCCGGTTGCGCAAATTCGCGCGCGAGGGCGCGGCGGACGAGCTCGATATCGATGCGACGATCGACGGCACGGCGCGGCAGGGCTGGCTCGACGTCCATATGCGGCCCGAGCGGCGCAATGCGGTGAAATTGCTGCTGTTCCTCGACGTCGGCGGATCGATGGACCCGTTCATCAAGCTGTGCGAGGAATTGTTCTCCGCCGCGACCAGCGAGTTCAAGAACCTCGAATTCTTCTATTTCCACAATTGCCCCTATGAGGGGGTGTGGAAGGACAATCGCCGGCGCTTCGCCGAACGCACCCCGACCTGGGAGGTGCTCCACAAATTCCCCCACGATTACAAACTGGTGTTCGTCGGCGATGCGGCGATGAGCCCGTATGAGATCACCCACCCGGGCGGCTCGGTCGAGCATTTCAACGAGGAATCGGGCGCGGTGTGGATGCAGCGGCTGGCGACCACTTATCCCGCGGCGGTGTGGCTCAACCCGGTCGCGCAGGCGCAATGGGGCTATTCGCAATCGACCAAGATCATCCGCGAGTTGATGAACGATCGCATGTACCCGCTCACGCTTGCCGGGCTGGACGATGCGATGCGCGAGTTGACGCGCAAGCGGTGAGGGCGGGTTGCTTGCGGTGATCGCGGTTCGCCCGTACGATCGGGCGATCATGACGCGCCTGTTCTCCGCCTTGCTCGTCGCCTTCGCGATGTTGTGCGCGCCGGTGACGATGGGCCTCGGCGGCGGCGCGATGGCGCATCCCGCGACGGTGGCGGCCGACGTCAATTGCCCCGGGATGAGCCATTCGGCACCGACCCAGCAGAAGGCGGTGTTCGACGACAATTGCGCCGCGGCTTGCGCGGCGGTCGTCGGGCTGCCGGCGGCGGTCGAGAGCGAGACCTTTCTCGCAAATCCCCGCCTGTTCGCCGCCGCGCCGGCGGCCCTGACCGGCATATCCCCTGAAGCAACCGCCCCACCGCCACGCCCCGCTCCAGCGATCTGATCACGAATTTTCGATCGATATCACTGGAGTTGGACAATGAAGCTTCTCGTTTCGGCGATCGCACTCGCGATCGCATCGCCCGCGCTTGCGCATCAGAACGCCCCGGCCAATCCCCACGCGGGGCATGCGGCGCCCGCGAAGATGGAAACCTGCACGGCCGAACATGCCAAGATGGGGCATTGCAAGATGGCCGCTGCGGCGGACAAAAAAGCCGATGGCATGAAGATGTCGAAGGACAAAAAGGCGGACGCGACCAAAGCGCCTAAATAGGCGATCACGGAGTTGGCCGGGAGGCGTAACGCACGCCTCCCGGCATCTTGCGGCTTTGTTCTTGATATGTTTCAACTTGCACGATATCCTCGTCCAAGTCCCGCGCTGAAGTCGATGCTTTCTATGCGGCGGCGATGGCTCACGGCGGAAGCGACGAAAGCGCCCCGGCCCGCGCCCACACTATGGGCTCGATTGGTACGCCGCCTATCTCCGCGATCCGGCGGGCAACAAGATTTCGGTCGTTTACAACGGGTAAGCTAGCGTTTTTGCCGCTGGCGGAGAGGGTGGGATTCGAACCCACGGTGAGCTTGCACCCACGGCGGTTTTCAAGACCGCTGCCTTAAACCACTCGGCCACCTCTCCGCGTCGCGCGGGAGCCGCGCTGTGGCGTGCTGCGACGATATGTGCAAGCCCGGCGATGACTTGCTGTTTCACAATGCCGCGCGCCGTGCAAGATAAGCGGCATGAGGGGGTTGCTTACGCGCACCATCGCCGGGTTTGCTCTGCTTGCCGCGGCATCGATCGCCACGCCGGCTGCGGCGCAAGACGAGGCGGGATTCCAGGCCTATCTGCCGACGCTCCGCGCCCAGGCGCTGGCCGCGGGCGTCCGCCCGGCGACGGTGGATTCGGTTTTCCCGACGCTCACCTTCAGCCAGCGCGTCGTCGATCTCGATCGGCAGCAGCCCGGCGGCAATCCCAACGCCCCGGTCGCGATGTTCGCGCCTTATCGCATCCAGCATGTCGATGCCGCGCGGATCAGCCGCGGGCGCGCCGCCTATCTCGCCAATCGCAGCCGGCTCGCGGCGGTCGAGCGCGAGACGGGGGTGCCCGAATCGATCATGGTCGCGATCTGGGGCCACGAGACCAATTACGGCAGCTATACCGGCAATTTCGATCTGCTGCGCAGCCTCGCCACGCTGGCTTATGAGGGGCGCCGCCGCGATCTGTTCTCGGGCGAGTTCGTCGCCGCGCTGAAGATGCTCGATCGCGGCGTATCGCGCGCGGACCTCAAGGGCAGCTGGGCCGGTGCCACCGGCAACCCGCAATTCCTCCCCTCGATCTACCTCCGCCTCGCGCGCGACGGCGACGGCGACGGCAAGGCCGATATCTGGAACAGCGCGGCGGATACGCTGGCATCGATCGGCAATTATTTCGTCAACGCCGGCTGGCGCCCCGGCCAGCCCTGGGGAATCGCGGTCAATGTGCCCGCCGGCTATGATCGCAGCGGGCAGGCCAACCGGCTCGTCTCGCCGCGCTGCCCGCGCGTGTTCGAACGGCACAGCGGGTGGCGAACGATGGCCGAATGGCGCGCGCTCGGGCTGGTGCCGCAGGATCGGCCGTGGCCGGGGGACAATGTGCTCGCGACGCTGCTCGAGCCCGACGGCCCCGGCAAGACCGCCTATCTGCTGACCGGCAATTATCGCGTGATCCTCGACTACAATTGCTCGAATTTCTATGCGCTCTCGGTCGGGCTGCTCGCCGATGCGGTCGAGCGCTAAGGCAATTCCCCATATTTACCGTCATGCCGGATCAAGCCCGGCGTGACGGTAAAGAATGCCAATCCGCAGCGCGTGGGTGACGATGCCGCACCGCGCGGCTATGGCACCGTTTCGATCATCGTTTAGCCGCTGAGTATCCGCTCCATGTCCAAGATCCCCTACGTGCTTGCTGCCCCCGCGATCGCGCTGTCGGTCACTTATCCTTCGGTCGCGTCGGCGCCGCAGTTCGACACGCCGGCGCCGGTGGCGTTCATGGAGGATCTGTCGTCGGGGGCGATCCTGTACCAGAAGGACGCCGATCGCCGGATGCCGCCGGCGTCGATGGCCAAGATGATGACGGTTTATGTCGCGTTCGATCTGATCAAGCGCGGCGAGTTGAAGCTCGACCAGCAATTTGAGGTGCGCCCCGAAACCTGGCAGAAATGGCATGGCCCGGCAGCAGGTTCGACGATGTTCCTGTCATCCGGTGAGAAGGTGTCGGTCGCCAATCTGCTCTACGGGATCGTCACGCTGTCGGGCAATGACGCCTGCGTCGTCCTCGCGGAGGGGATTTCGGGGACCGAGGATGCCTTCGTCCAGCGGATGAACGAGGCGGCCAAGCGGATCGGGCTGACCAACAGCCATTTCGGCACCTCCAACGGCTGGCCCGACAATGGCGTCACCTATGTCACCGCGCGCGATCTCGCGAAGCTCGCTGCCGCGACGATCACCGATCATTACAAGCTCTACAAGCAATTCTATTCGCGCCCCGATTTCACCTGGGGCAAGACGCTTGGCTCGGGCGCGGCGATCACCCAGGCGAACCGCGATCCGTTGCTCGGCCGCGTCGCGGGCGCCGACGGGCTCAAGACCGGGCATACCGAGGAAGCGGGCTATGGCTTCACCGGCTCGGCGGAACAGAACGGGCGCCGGCTGGTGATGGTCGTCGCCGGGCTGACCGGGTTTAACCAGCGGATCAGCGAGTCGGTGCGTTTCATGGACTGGGGCTTCCGCGCGTGGCAGGCCAAGCCGGTGGTGAAGCAGGGCCGCAAGGTCGGCGACGCCGCGGTGCAGCTCGGCAGTTCGTCGAGCGTCGGGCTGGTAGCGCCGCGCGATCTGAAGGTCGCGCTGCCCGCCGGCGCGGTGCCGGTGCTCAGCGCCAAGATCGTCTATCAGGGGCCGGTCAAGGCGCCGATCAAGGCCGGCGATCATATCGCCGATCTGGTCGTCACCTCGCCGGGGCTGCCCGATCAGACGCTGCCGCTCGCGGCGGAGAAGGATGTCGGGCAGGCGGGTTTCTTCGGGCGCGCCTGGGCCGGGCTGACCGGACTGTTCGGATGATCGGTCGCTTCCTCTCGCTCGAAGGCGGGGAGGGAGCCGGCAAGTCGACCCAGGTGCGCGCGCTGGCCGCCGCGCTGGAGGCGCGCGGCATCCCGACGCTGGTGACGCGCGAACCCGGCGGCAGCGAGGGCGCGGAGGCGATCCGCGGGCTGCTGATGCAGGGCGACGTGCAGCGCTGGAGCGCGCATACCGAGGCATTGCTGTTCGCTGCCGCGCGCGCGGATCATGTCGAAAAGACGATCCGCCCGGCGATCGGCGCAGGGACCTGGGTGATCTCCGATCGCTATATCGATTCGACCCGCGCCTATCAGGGGGTTGCGGGCGGGATCGACGATGCCGCGATCCTCGCGCTCCACGCCTTCGGATCGCGCGGGCTGCTGCCCGATCGCACCTTCGTGCTCGAACTGCCCCCGGCGGAAGGCGCGCGCCGCGCCGCGGGGCGTGATGGCTCAGGGGCGGATCGCTTCGCGTTGCGCGACGAGAATTTCCATGTCGCGGTGGCCGAGGCGTTCGATCGCTTCGCCCGCGTCGAGCCCGATCGCTTCCGCCGCGTCGATGCCACCCGCCCGACCGCCGAGGTCACCGCGGCGCTGCTCGACGGGCTCGCCGATCTGCTGCCATGACGTCATTCCACGGCAATGCCGCGGCACGCGCGGCTTTCGACGCGGCGATCGACAGCGGCGTGCTGCATCACGCCTGGCTGCTCGCCGGCCCGCAGGGGGTGGGGAAGGGACGGTTCGCGCGCGATGCGGCAGCGCGATTGCTCGCTTCGTCCGCCGGCGATGCGACCGGCGAACGCACCCGCGCGCTGATCGAGGCCGGATCGCACCCCGATTATCGCGAGCTGGCGCGGCTGGAGAAAGAGGAACGCGGCGAGACGCGGCTGGCGCGGAGCATCACGATCGCGCAGGTCCGCGCGCTGCATCCGTTGTTCGCCACCACGCCGTCGCTCGGGCCGCGCCGGGTGATCGTGATCGACGCGATCGACGATCTCGAGCGCGAGGGCGCCAATGCGCTGCTCAAGAGCCTCGAGGAGCCGCCGCCCGGCACCGTCTTCCTGCTCGTCAGCCATGCGCCGGGGCGGTTGCTGCCGACGATCCGCTCGCGCTGCCGCACCTTGCGTTTCAACCTGCTCGACGAGCGCGAGGTGCGCGAGGTGCTGCGCGAACAGGCGCCCGATCTGCGCGGCGACGAGCTGGAGGCGCTGGTACGCGCTGCGGCGGGGTCGCCAGGGCGGGCGCTGCGCTATGCCGGGCTCGATCTCGGCGCGATCGACAATGCGCTGACGACGATCGCGCGCACCGGCGACCGCGCCAATGCCGAGCGCACGCGGCTCGCCAAGGCGCTGTCGACCAAGGCGGCACAGCCGCGCTACGAGGCGTTCCTCGATCGCGCGCCGGAGTTCATCGCGTTGCAGGCGCCCGAGCGCGCCGGGGACGAGTTGCGCGTGGTGCTCGATGCCTATGAGGAAGCGCAGGCGATCGCCGGCGCGGCGCGGCGCCTGTCGCTCGACGCTGGGGGCACGGTGTTCGAACTGGCGGGGGTGGTGGCGCGGCTGGCGCGCTCGTAACCTTATGTCCCCGCGAAGGGTCCCCATCAAAGTATTGCTTAGATGGGAACCCAAGGCGGGGACCCAGTCCGGGCTCCCGCCGCCGCGGGAGCACAAGTGAGGGTGCGGTGACGGGCATTCCATCTGCCATATCCCTGCTGTAGGGGGTGGGCATGGCCGACCCCTTTTATATCACGACCGCAATCAGCTACCCCAACGGCAAGCCGCATATCGGCCACGCGTATGAAGCGATCGCCGCCGACGCGATCGCGCGCTTCAACCGCCAGACCGGGCGCGACGTGCGCTTCCAGACCGGCACCGACGAGCACGGCCTGAAGATGATGCAGACGGCACGCCAGCGCGGCATCGAGGTGCGCGATCTTGCTTTCGAAATGTCGTCTTTATTCAAGGCAATGTGCGACGATCTCAACATCTCCTACGATCGTTTCATCCGCACCACCGATGCCGATCATTATCGTGCCAGCCAGGCGATCTGGGAGCAGATGCGCGAGGCGGGGGACCTCTATCTCGATCGCTACGAGGGTTGGTATTCGGTCCGCGACGAAGCCTTTTACGACGAGAAGGAACTGGTCGACGGGGAGGGGGGCGAGAAGCTCTCGCCCCAAGGTACCCCGGTCGAATGGACCGCGGAGGAGACGTGGTTCTTCCGGCTCTCCAAATATCAGCAGCCGTTACTCGATCTCTATCGCGACAACCCCGACTTCATCCGCCCCGAGGCGCGGCGCAACGAGATCATGCGCTTCGTCGAGGGCGGGCTGTCCGACCTGTCGGTCTCGCGCACCAGCTTCGACTGGGGCGTGCCGGTGCCGGGAAGCCCGGGGCATGTGATGTATGTATGGGTCGATGCGCTGACCAATTACCTCACCGGCGCGGGCTATCCCGACGGCGAGATGCGTTACTGGCCGGCGAACCTGCACCTGATCGGCAAGGATATCGTCCGCTTCCACACCGTCTATTGGCCGGCGTTCCTGATGTCGGCGGGGATCGCGCTGCCGAAATCGGTGTTCGGGCACGGCTTCGTGCTCCACCGCGGCGAGAAGATGTCGAAGAGCGTCGGCAATGTCGTCGATCCGCTCGAACTGACCGCGGCATTCGGGGTCGATGCGCTGCGCTATTTCCTGCTGCGCGAAGTGAGCTTCGGGCAGGACGGGAGCTATTCGGCCGAGGCGATCGTCACCCGCGTCAATGCCGAGCTCGCCAATGCCTTCGGCAATCTCGCGCAGCGCACCTTGTCGTTCATCGCCAAGAATCTCGACGGCGCGATGCCCGAGCACGGCCGCGCCGAGGATGCCGACGGGCAGCTGATCGAGGAAGTCGTCCTCGCGGCAGCCGGGTTCAAGACCGCGTTCGAGGACCTGATGCTGAGCCAGGGGGTCGAGGCGTGGCTGCGCGGCGTCTTCGCGTGCAACGCCTATATCGACGCCCAGGCGCCGTGGACGCTGCGCAAGACCGACCCGGAGCGGATGCATGCCGTGCTGCGCACCCTGATCCGCGCGATCCGCATCCTCGCGATCACGATCCTGCCGGTCGTGCCCGAGGCGGCGGGCAAGGTGCTCGACCAGCTTGGCGCCGAAGCGCGCGATCATGCGGCGGTCGATGACGACGGCTGGTACGATCGTCATGCCGCGACCGGCTTCCGCATCGCCGCGCCGACCCCGGTATTTCCGCGGCTCGAACTCCCGGTGGAGACCGAGTGATGCTGGCCGACAGTCATTGTCATCTGAATTACAAGGGCTTGGCGGAGGATCAGCCGGCGGTGCTCGAACGCGCCCGCGCGCGCGGGGTCACCGCGATGCTCAATATCGCGACCCGCGAACGCGAATGGGACGAGGTGCTGGCGACCGCCGAGCGCGAACCCGATGTGTGGGCGACGGTCGGCATCCACCCGCATGAGGCGGACGAGCATCCGCATATCGACACCGCCAAGCTCGTCGCGCGCGCCGCGCATCCGCGCATCGTCGGGATCGGTGAGACCGGGCTCGATTATTATTACGACCACAGCGACCGTGCGCGGCAGCAGGCGAGCTTCCGCGCGCATATCGCCGCGGCGCGCGAGGCGCAGGTGCCGATCATCGTCCACACCCGCGACGCCGAGGACGACACCGCCGCGATCCTGCGCGAGGAAATGGGGAAGGGGGGCTTCACCGGGGTCATCCATTGCTTCACCGGGACGGGGGCGTTCGCCGATATCGCGCTCGATCTGGGCTTCTACATCTCGATCTCGGGGATCGTGACGTTCAAGAGCGCACGCGAGCTGCAGGAAACCGCGGCGCGGCTGCCGATCGAGCGGCTCTTGGTCGAAACCGATGCGCCGTTCCTCGCGCCGGTGCCGCATCGCGGCAAGACGGGCGAACCGGCATTCGTCGCCGATACCGCGGCGTTCCTCGCCGATTTGCGCGGGGAGCCGGTTGAGCAATTACAGGATGTTACGGCGCGCAACTTCCACCAATTATTCAGCAAGACCCGCGCGTGAAGCTACGTATCCTCGGCTCCGGCACTTCGTCCGGCGTGCCGCGGATCGGCAATGACTGGGGGGCATGCGATCCCGCCGAGCCGCGCAACCAGCGCACCCGCGCCTCGGCGCTGATCGAGCATGCCGGGACGCGTATCCTGATCGACACCAGCCCGGACATGCGCGCGCAATTGCTCGCCGCCGAGGTGGGGATGATCGACGCGGTGATCTGGACCCATGAACATGCCGATCACGTCTTCGGCATCGACGATCTTCGGCAAATCTTCCACGTCCGCCACCGCCCGGTCCCGGCCTATGCCCGGCCGGCGACCGAGGCCGCGCTGCGCGAGAAATTCGGATACGTCTTCGAAGGCCAGCACGGCTATCCGGCGAGCGTATCGCTCGCCACCTTGCCCGATCGGATGGCGATCGGCGCGATCGAGATCGCCTGCGCCGATCAGCCGCATGCGTCGATCACCTCGACCGGGTTGCGCTTTACAGTCGATGGCAAGTCGATCGGCTATGCTACTGATCTCAGCGGCATGACGCCCGAGATGCGCGGGCTTTACGCCGGGGTCGATCTGTGGGTGGTCGATGCGCTGCGCCGCAAGCCGCATCCGTCGCACCCGCATCTCGGGCAGGTGCTCGAATGGGTCGACGAGCTGGCGCCGCAACGCACCGTGCTGATCCATATGGACCAGTCGATGGATTATCATACATTGCGCGCCGAACTGCCGCTGGGCATCGAGCCGGGCTTTGACGGGATGGAGATCGCGCTGTGAACGACGGCGCCCAGGTTGCGCTCTATCTGCTGATGCTCGCGCTGCCCTTGTCGGCGCTGCTCAGCCGGCGCGTGCCGGTCGGGCGGACGGTGAAGATGGCGCTGGCCTGGGTGCTGATCTTCGCGATCGGGCTGGTGGTCGTCGCGCAGCGCGACCGGCTCAAGCCGATCTGGAACGACACGCGCGATGCCTTGTTCGGGCGCGACCAGCATGTCGTCGGCTCGACGGTGCGGATTCATATCGCGCCCGATGGGCATTTCTGGGCCACCACAACCATCAACGGCGTCGAGCGGCGGATGCTGATCGACAGCGGCGCGACGACGACCGCATTGTCCGAAGCCACCGCCAGAGCCGCGCATGTCGCGACCGACGACAGTCCGTTCGCAGCAGCGATCGAAACCGCCAACGGGTCGGTACAGGCAAGCCGCGCGCAGGTTCAGCGGCTCGAACTCGGCAGCATCGTCGCGCGCGACCTGCCGGTGGTCGTCGCGCCCGAATTCGGCGATCTCGACGTGCTGGGAATGAATTTCCTCTCGCAACTCGCATCGTGGCGCGTCGAGGGGGACGTGCTGATCCTCGAACCCAAACCCCGGACGTGATTTACATAATGTATATTATCGATCTTATATATGGCTGACGTTGAGCAGGCCCCTATCGACCGGTTGCGCGCGGTGATGGCGCGGTTGCGCGATCCCGAACGCGGCTGCGAATGGGATATCGCGCAGACTTTTGCGACGATCGCACCCTATACGATCGAGGAAGCGTATGAGGTCGCCGATGCGATCGCGCGCGACGATATGGTCGATCTCAAGGACGAACTCGGCGACCTGCTGCTCCAGGTCGTGTTCCACGCGCGGATCGCCGAGGAAGCCGGCCTGTTCGATTTCGACGCGGTCGCCAATGCGATCGCCGACAAGATGGAGCGCCGCCACCCGCATATCTTCGGCGACCTCGATCAGGGCGGGCATCATCTGTGGGAGCAGATCAAGGCCGAGGAGCGCGCCGCCAAGGCCGATACCAAGGAGGATCAGGGCGCGCTTGCCGGGGTCGCGCTGGGCCTGCCCGCCTTGCTGCGCGCCGAGAAACTCCAGAAGCGTGCCGCTCGGGTCGGCTTCGACTGGCCCGACGCCAAGGGACCGCGCGAGAAGATCGACGAGGAACTCGCCGAGGTGGAAAGCGCAACCAGCGACGAGGAACGCGCCGGCGAGATCGGCGACCTGCTGTTTGTCGTGGTCAATTGGGCGCGGCACCTCGGCATCGATCCCGAGGCGGCGTTGCGCATGTCCAACGCCAAGTTCGAACGGCGCTTCCGCTTCATGGAAGCTGTGGCCGGTAAGTTGTTCGTATCGCTCGACCTTGAGGCGAAGGAAGCCTTGTGGTTGGAAGCCAAGGCGGACGAGCGACGCGGCTAAGAGCGCCCTGTCGCAATGCGCTACAGATGCGAACCGTCCCCCCCCCCCCGTCGGCGTGCTTGGTCACCGCAAGCCCCTGCGCGGGGATACAATTTTCCGAGGACACAAAGTGTCGCTGCTGACGCCTCAGCGTTAGCGCGTCAGAAACCGCTCATAATCGCGGGGCGCCATCCGCACTTCGTAGATCGCGCGCTCGCCGTCGATTTCCTGATCGAGCACCTCGCCGTGCTGGTGCAGCCAGGCCGCGCCGGCGCCGTCGGCGGCGTCGAGCGTGATCGTATAGCGCTGATGCCCTGCGGTCAGCCGCCCGGCGACGGTGGCGACGAGTCGATCCACCCCCTCCCCGGTCAGCGCCGAGATCGCCACGACATCGTCGCGTCGTTCGGTCTGCGCGAGCAACGCCGCGCGCGCCTCGTCATCGAGCAGGTCGAGCTTGTTCCACGCCTCGATCCGCGGCGTCGTGTCGGATACGCCGATCTCGGTCAGCACCGTCTCGACATCGGCGCGCTGCGCCTCGCTGTCGGGGTGCGCGACATCGCGGACGTGGATCAGCATATCGGCCGATACCACTTCCTCCAGCGTCGCCTTGAATGCCGCGACGAGTTGGGTCGGCAGCTCGGAGACGAACCCCACCGTATCCGAGAGGATCGCCTTGTCGATCCCCGGCAAAGAGATCTGGCGCAAGGTGGGATCGAGCGTGGCGAAGAGCAGGTCCTTCGCCATGACGTCACTTCCCGTCAAATAATTGAAAAGTGTTGATTTTCCAGCATTGGTATAGCCGACGAGCGCGATCACCGGCCAAGGTGCGCGCTGGCGCCGGCCGCGGTGCAGCCCGCGGGTACGGGTGACCTGCTCCAGCTCGCGGCGCAGCCGTGCCATGCGATCGCGGATCAGCCGGCGGTCGGCCTCGATCTGCGTCTCGCCGGGGCCGCCGAGAAAGCCGAAGCCGCCGCGCTGGCGTTCGAGATGGGTCCAGCTCCGCACCAGCCGCCCCGCCTGATAATCGAGATGCGCCAGCTCGACCTGCAATCGCCCTTCGGCGGTCGCCGCGCGCTCGCCGAAGATCTCGAGGATCAGCCCGGTCCGGTCGATCACCTTGGCCTCGAGCGCGGTTTCGAGGTTGCGCTGCTGGATCGGGGTGAGGCCGGCGTCGAACACCACCAGCGCGGCGTCCTCCATCCTGACGAGCGTCGCGATCGTCTCGACCTGCCCGGCGCCGATCAGCGTCGCGGCGCGCGGCGTACGGACGCGGAACGCCTCGCGCCCCACGACCGTCACGCCGATCGCCTCGGCCAGCCCGGCAGTCTCCTCCAGACGCGCGTCGGCGTCGCGGGAGGAGCCGCCGAGATCGGGATAGACGACGATCGCGCGCGCGCCGCGCGTGAATTCCCCGCGATCGCGTTCGAAGCCGGTACTCAATCCTCGTCCGACTCTTCCGCCGTTTCCTCGGCGAGATTAAGCGCGCGCGACGGCTGGATCGTCGACACCGCGTGTTTATAGACGAGCTGCGACGCGCCATCGCGCTGCAGCAGCATGCAGAACAGGTCGAAAGCGGCGATATTGCCCTGAAGCATCACGCCGTTGACGAGGAACATCGTCACCGGATCGTGCGACTTGCGCACCGCGTTGAGGAACACCTCCTGCAGCAGCGGCTGCTTCTTCACGCTTTCGCCCATCTGATCGACGATCGCCGCGACATCGACATGGCCGCCGGGCATGATCGTGGAAATGGCGTGTTTGTAGATGAGTTGGGATTGCCCGTCGCGGCGCAGCAGCACGGAGAAATTGTCGAACCAGGTTACAATGCCCTGGAGCTTGACGCCCTTGACGAGGAACATCGTCACCGGGGTTTTCGACTTGCGCAGCGCGTTGAGGAACAGATCCTGGAGAGAGGTTTGTTTTTCGGCCATTGGCTCGATCCTTCGATTCTTGGCGGGGTTTGCCCCGCGATGCGCCGGTGCCCGGCGTCGGGTTGCCGCCACGGCTGGCGGCGGCGCCAATCTAGAGGCGCCAGCGGCTTACCGCAACGTGAATGGCAGGAGGGCCGCCATTATCCGCAACCGCGCCCCAGCCCTTAGCCGGGGTGACGCGCGGCGCTATTCCTCGCGCGTCTCGGTGATGCCGAGCAGCTTGAGCTTCCGGTGCAGCGCCGAACGCTCCATCCCGATGAAGCTCGCGGTGCGCGAGATATTGCCCGAGAAGCGCCGGATCTGGACGCGGAGATATTCGCGCTCGAACGTCTCGCGTGCCTCGCGCAGCGGCGCCCCCATGATCGCGGCGGTGCCCGCCCCGCCCTCGCTGTCGCCGAGCACCTCGGCGGGGAGCAGATCGAGGTCGATCCGCCCGATGCGGTCGCCGGGCGCGAGGATGATCGTCCGCTCGACGACGTTGCGCAATTCGCGCACGTTGCCGGGCCAGTCATAGCTCTGCAGCGCGACCATCGCGTCGGTGGCGATCTCGGGGGTCGGCACGCGGCGTTCGGACGCGTAATGCGCGACGAAATGCTCGACCAGCGCGGGGATATCCTCGCGCCGCTCGGCCAGCGCCGGCAGCACGACCGGCACGACGTTGAGCCGATAGTAAAGATCCTCGCGGAACCGCCCTTCGGCGATCTCCGCCGTCAGGTCGCGCGCGGTGGCCGAGACGACGCGGACATCGACCTTCACCTGCCGCGTCCCCCCGACCCGCGCGAAGCTCTGGTCGGTCAGCACGCGCAGGATGCGCGCCTGGGTCGCGATCGGCATGTCGGCGATCTCGTCGAGGAACAGCGTGCCGCCGTGCGCCTGTTCGAGCAAGCCCGGGCGGACGAGATCGCCGCCCTCCTCCACCCCGAACAATTCCTCCTCCATCCGATCGGGGGTCATGCGCGCGGCGCTGACGATCACGAACGGCGAGTTGGTGCGCGGGCTCCAGCCGTGGAGCAACCGTGCCGCGACCTCCTTGCCCACGCCGGCCGGCCCGGTGATGAGGATGCGACTGCCGGTACCGGCGACGCGCTTGAGCGTCGCACGCACCGCGTTGATCGCACTCGAACTGCCGGTGAGATCGGTATCGCGCCCGGCCGAGGCGCGCAGCGACGCCACTTCGCGCCGCAGCCGCTCGGTCTCGGTCGCGCGCTCGACCATCAGCAGCAAACGCTCTGCCTGAAACGGCTTTTCGATGAAATCGACCGCGCCGGCGCGGATCGCCGCCACCGCGGTATCGAGATTGCCGTGCCCCGAGATCATCAGCACCGCGATCGAGGGGTCGCGGCGTTTGATCTCGTCGAGAAGCTGTAGCCCATCGAGCCGCGATCCCTGCAGCCACACGTCGAGCAGCACGAGGCTCGGGCGGCGCACCGCAATCGCCTCCAGCGCGGCATCGCTGTCGGCGGCGACGCGGGTCTCATAACCCTCGTCCTCCAGCACCCCGGCGACCAGTTCGCGGATATCGAGTTCGTCATCGACGACGAGAATGTCGAGCGCCATGTCAGATCATCCGGTTCCGGGTTAGCGCGGTGATCCCCCCGTCCTCGCCGCTGGTGGTCAAATCATCCCCGGTATCGAGCCCGGAGAGCATCGTCGTATCGAACGTCATCGTCACCAAAGTCCCGCCACCGGGATGATCAGAAAATGTAATATTACCAAAGTGTTCCTCAACGATCTTCTTGACGATCGCGAGGCCGAGGCCCGTGCCGCGCGCGCGCGTCGTCATATAGGGTTCGACGATCCGGTCGCGCTCCGGCGGTAGCCCGACCCCGGTATCGGCGACGGTGATCGTCACCCGCCCCGGCGCCTCGGCCAGCGCCATATGCACCTCGCCGCCGTCACCGCCCTTGGCCTCGATCGCCTCGACCGCATTCTTGACGATATTGGTCAGCGCCTGGCCGATCTGGCGCCGGTCGCACACCAAGGTCGGCCCCGGCTCTCCGTGCTCAAGCTCGAACCGCACGCCGCCGTGCGCCACTTCGTGGAGGAACATCGTCTGCCGCGCGATATCGACGAGCGATTCCTCGCGGAACACCGGCTTGGGCATCCGCGCGAAGGAGGAGAATTCGTCGACCATCCGCCGCAGATCGCCGACCTGCCGGACGATCGTGTCGGTCAGCCGCGCGAAAGTGGTATCCCCCTCCTCCACCTTCGCGCCGTAGCGGCGCTGGAGCCGCTCGGCGGCGAGCTGGATCGGGGTGAGCGGGTTCTTGATCTCATGCGCGATGCGCCGCGCGACATCGGCCCAGGCGGCGCGGCGCTGGTCGAGCAATTGCTGGGTGATATCGTCGAAGGTCAGGATCGGGCCGCTGCCGTCGCGCGCGATCCGCACCGCCAGCGTGCGCGGTTCGCCGCCCACCGTCACCTGCACGATCGCCTCGCGCGCATTGCCATCGAGCAGATCGTCGAGCTCGGGCGCGATATCCGCCAGCCGCTTGCCCACCGGGGTCTCGGAAACCCCGAGCAACGTCTCGGCCGAGCTGTTGATCAGCCGCACGGTGCGATCGCCCGCGATCGAGATCACCCCCGCCGACACCCCCGACATCACCGCCTCGATCAGCGCACGGCGACTATCGAGCTGCGCGTTGGCGGTGACGAGCGCGTTATTCTGCGCCTCGAGCCGCTCGGTCATCCGGTTGAACGCCGTCGCCAGCGTGCCGACCTCGTCGCGCGCGCGCCAATCGGGGACGCGCGCGGAAAGATCGCCGCCCTCGACGCGCCGGGCCGCCTGGACGAGCTGCCCCACCGGGCGCACCAGCCGGTCCGCCACCGCCAGCGCGATCCACACCGCGATCCCGACCATCAACAGCGACAGCACCAGCAGCGCGACGTTGAAACGGATCTGCAGCGATCGCGCCTTGTCGAGCAATGAATGATAATTGGCCAACGCGGTTTCGGCGCGTTTGGTCTGCGTCGTCATCTGCTTGGGATCGGTGACGCGCGCGGCGTAGAGGAACATGCTGGTCCCGGGCACCCGCGTCACGGTCTGGATGCGGTCGCCCGTCACCGTCACCACGCTGCGCTGGCCGCGGCGCAGCTCGGTCACCGCGTCGGCCGATATCTGCCGCGCGAGATTGAGGTCGTAGGGGTTGACGAAGGCGAGCGTCTGCAACTCGCCGTTCGGCGCGATCTGGAACAGCAAAGCCTCGGAAAGGCTACGGTAATAGGTCTGCTGGAACAGGAACGGGCGAAAGCGCGGATCGTCCAGCGGGCGCTGGCTCAGCTCGTCCGAGATATCTTGCGCCATCGTGACGGTCGCTTCCTCCCAGCGCTGGAGGAATTGATTGTACGAGGCACGGGTCAGTGTCGTCGCATTCTCGAACACCGCGCGCGCGCGATCCGAATACCAGAATTGCACGCCATATTGAAACAGCAGCGAGGCGGCGATCGTCACGAGCAGCATCGGCACCGCAGCGACGATCGAGAAGATCGCGACGAGCCGGACGTGGAGCCGCCCCTCCCCGCCGACCGGCGAGCGCCGCGCGCGGCTGTGCGCGATACGCCGGCCGAGCAGCATCAGCAGCGCGATCCAGGCAACCAGATTGGCGATCAGCAGCAAGGCCACGAGCGGCGGGGCGATCAGCCCCTGCGGCTTGCCCGCGCTCTCGATGATGAAATAGCTGCCGACGCCGACCGCGATCGACACGCCGAGCGCCGCCAGCTCCATCGCCGGCGTCACGGCGAAGCGCCGCGGCTGGCTCGATTCGGCAATCACGGGCGCCTGCGCGGCATTCATGTCACTCTGCTACAACAAAGGTGTTGCAGAGAAAACACATATTCCGCAGCTCAACGCATGTCAGCGTCCGTTCGACCGGGAAGCGGGGTCTATCCCGAGCAGATCGAGACGCTTGCGCAATGTGTTGCGATTAAGTCCCATCGCCCGCGCGGCGCGGAGCTGGTTGCCGCCGAACCGCGCCAGCATCGTCTCGATCAGCGGGCGCTCGACCTCGGCGATGATCCGATCGTAGAGCGATCCGTCTTCCAGCACATGCGGCTCGCTACGCGCCAGCCGCTCGATATAGGCGCGGACCGCGACGTCGATCCCCGGATCAGCGAGCGCGGCGGCCGCGATCGGCTCGCCGAGCATGATGCGGATTTCGTCGGCGCTGATCCGGTGGTCGCGCGACAGCGCCGCGAGCCGGCGCATGAGATTTTCGAGCTCGCGCACATTGCCGGGCCAGTCATGCGCCTCAAGCACGTCGACCGCATCGTCGTCGAGCGTCTTGCGCGGCAGCCCGGCTTCGGCGGCGCGATCGAGGAAATGGCGCGCAAGCAGCCCGATATCCTGCCGCCGCTCGCGCAGCGCGGGCAATGTCATCGGGACGACATTGAGCCGGTAATAGAGATCCTCGCGGAACGCGCCGCCGGTCACCGCCTGTTGCAGATCGCGGTTGGTCGCCGCGACGATGCGCACGTCGGCGCGGATCGTGCGCGAGCCGCCGACGGTAGTGAATTCGCCCTGCTGGAGCACACGAAGCAGGCGGGTCTGCGCCTCGATCGGCATATCGCCGATCTCGTCGAGAAACAGGGTGCCGCCAGCGGCCTGCTCGAACCGCCCGGCATTGCGCTGCGCCGCGCCGGTGAAGGCGCCGCGCTCGTGCCCGAACAATTCGGCTTCGATCAGCTCGCGCGGGATCGCGGCCATGTTGATCGCGACGAACGGCCCCGAGCGGCGCGGGCCGAGATCGTGGATCGCGCGCGCCACCAATTCCTTGCCGGTGCCGGATTCGCCCGAGACGAGCACGGTCAGGTCGTTCGACACCACCCGTGCAATGACGCGATAGACGTCCTGCATCGCCGGCGAGCGCCGGATCAGCGGCAGCGCCCGATCGTCGTCGCCCGGCGCAGCGGGGGTGGCGGGGCCGCGGCGGGCCAGCGCCTTGGCGACGGTGCGCGTCAGCGTTTCGAGGTCGAACGGCTTGGGGAGGTAATCATAAGCCCCCGCCTCATTGGCACGCACCGCGGTGGTCAGCGTGTTGCGCGCAGAGAGCACGATCACCGGCATGTCGGGGCGCTCGGCGACGAGGCGGGTGGCATTTTCGATCCCGTCGCCGTCGGGCAGCACGACATCGGTGATCAGCACGTCGGGCGCGCCGAGCTTCAGCTCGCGCTCCAGCTCGGCGAGCGTTGCGGCGGTGCGGACGCGATGCCCCGCACGACGCAGCGCCTGCGCCACCACGACGCGCACCGCATCGTCATCGTCGACCAGCAGCACCTCGCCGTTGGTCATGCGGTGGCCCGCGGCAGGAGGATGCGGAACACCGTCATATGGGGGGAGCCTTCACGCGAATATTGGATGATCCCGCCCATGTCGCGGATCAGTTTGTCGACCAGGGCGAGGCCGAGCCCCTTCCCCTCCGGCCGGCTCGAGACGAACGGATCGAACAGATGCTCGGCGATGTCCTCGGGCGCGCCGGGGCCGGAATCGATCACGCAGATCTCGATCGGCAGCGGCAACCGCGGTCGTCCCGGCGCGGGGGCCACCGCCATGCCGTGACGGAAGGACGTGGCGAGGATGATGCGCCGCTCGCCGCGCGGGCCGAGCGCGGTCGCGGCATTCTTGAGCAGGTTGAGCAGCACCTGGAGCAACGCGTCGCGATTGGCGAGCGCGGCGGGCAGCGACGGATCGAACCGCTCCTCGATCACCACATCGCGCGCGAACCCGGCGAGCGCGACGCTGCGCGCATGGGCGAGCAACGGATAGATGTTGAGCGGTTCGAGCGCCACCGGGCGAGTGTCGGTGAAATCCTCCATCCGGTCGATCAGCGCGGCGATGCGATCGACCTCGGCGATCACCAGCCGGGTCAGTTCCTCGGGCGCGGCGCCGTCGGCGATCAGCTGCGCCGCGCCGCGGATGCTGGAGAGCGGGTTCTTGATCTCATGCGCGAGCATCGCCGCCGCGCCGACCGCCGATCGCGCCGCCGCCGCGCGATCGGCGGAATGCCCCAGCCGGCGCGAGCTCGCGGCATTGTGAAGCGTGATCGCGCGCCAGCCGGGATGATCGGCGAGCTCGACCTGCGCGAAATCGACCCGGATGCGCCCGCTGTTGCGCGTCTCGATCTCGGTATCGAACGCGGCGAAGCCGCGCCCCGCGCGATCCTCCGCTTCGCGCGGCAAGGCGAGCACCGCCTGCACCGGCCGCCCGACCATCGCGCGCTCGGAGCGATTGAGCAGCAATTCGCATTCGGCATTGGCGCGAACGACGCGGTCCTCGGGATCGACCAGCAATACCGCAACCGGCAGCGCGGCGAGCACCTCGCCGTGCTCGGGGGTGCTATCGGCGGGCATCACGCCGCCGCGCGGCTGCGCCACGGGGCGTAAAATTCGGCGAGCATCGCCTGGACGCGCTTGGCATCCGGCTCCTGGTTCACCTTGTTGCGGAACTCGGCCGAACCCGGCAGCCCCTTGGTGTACCAGCCGATATGCTTGCGGGCCATATTGACCCCGGTCATCGTGCCGTAATGTACGAGCATCGCATCATAATGCTCTGTGATCGCAAGATATTGCTCTTCGATCGATGGATCTTCGACGCGGCGGCCGGTGGCGAAATATTCCATCACCTGCGACAGGATCCACGGGCGGCCATAGGCCCCGCGCCCGATCATCACCCCGTCCGCGCCGGAAAGGTCGAGCGCCTGTTCGGCGTCCTCGATGCTGCAGATATCGCCGTTGACGATCACCGGCACCGTCACCGCCTGTTTGACGTTGCGGACGAAGCCCCAGTCGGCCGAGCCCTTGTACATCTGATTGCGGGTGCGGCCGTGGACGGTGATCATCTTGCACCCGAGATCCTCGGCGATCCGCGCCAGTTCGGGGGCATTGAGGCTATCATGGCACCAGCCCATCCGCATCTTGAGCGTGACGGGCGCCTTGACCGCCTTGACCACCGCCTCGACGATTCCGGCGGCGAGCTTCAGATCGCGCATCAGCGCCGAGCCGGCATCGCCATTGGTCACCTTGCGCACCGGGCAGCCCATGTTGATGTCGACGATCGCGGCGCCCTTGTCCTCGGCGAGCTTGGCCGCCTCGCCCATTTCGTAAGGCGTGCAGCCGACGAGCTGCATCGACACCGGCTCCTCCGAAAGATGCCACGCCGCCTTCTGGAGCGACTGGCGCGTCTCGCGCAGCGCCGCCTGGCTGGCGATCATCTCGGTGACGTTGAGCCCCGAGCCGTAACGGCGCACGAGCGTGCGGAACGGCTGGTCGGTCACGCCGGTCATCGGCGCGAGCACGACCGGATTGTCGATCCGGACGGGTCCGATCTGGATGGGAGCGAGGGTGCGCATGGGTCTGCCTGAAAAATGGGCAGTTAGGCGAAGTCCGCCGTGCTGACAAGGTGGAGCGCTCAGATCGCGCGGGCGAAAACCAGATCGTCGTGCCAGGTCGCGCCGACCTTGAAGCGGCGGGTCCCCGCGACCGCAAAGCCCTGCTTGGTGTAGAAACGCTGCGCGCGGGCATTGCCGCCATAGACCCCAAGCAGCATCCGCTTGCACCCCAGCGCCCGCGCATCGTCGATCGCGCGCTGCATCAGCGCCGCGCCGAGGCCGGTGCCGTGGGTCGGCGCGAGCGCGTAGATGCGCTTGAGCTCGATATCGCCGTCCTCGGCAGCAACCGGCAGATCGGGGGTGGTGAGCAGGCTATAGCCGAGCGGCGCGCCGCCCGTCGGCGCCTCGGCGAGCGTGACGACGCTGGCCGCATCGGCAGCCCAGGCGGCGAAATTCGCCGCGCCGGATTTGTCAGCGACATGGGCGACGATATCCGCCCCGTCGAGGATGCCGGCGAACGCCTCGAGAAAGGTCGCGCCGGCGATCAACGAACAGGCGGCCGCGTCGGCGGGCTCGGCACGACGCAGCCGCCAGTCCATATCAGCCGACGATCTCTTCGGGCTTGAAGAAGAACGCGATTTCGATCGCGGCATTCTCGTCCGAGTCCGAGCCGTGGACCGAATTGGCTTCGATCGATTCGGCCAGTTCCTTGCGGATCGTACCGGGCTCGGCATTCGCGGGGTTGGTCGCGCCCATGATATCGCGGTTGCGCTGGACGGCATTCTCGCCCTCGAGCACCTGCACCACCACCGGGCCGGAGGTCATGAAGGCGACCAGATCGTTGAAGAAGGGGCGCTCCTTATGGACGCCGTAGAAGCCCTCGGCCTGCTCCTTGGTCATGCGGATGCGCTTCGAGGCGACGACGCGCAGGCCGGCTTCCTCCAGCATCTTCGTCACGGCGCCGGTCAGGTTGCGGCGGGTGGCGTCGGGCTTGATGATCGAAAAGGTACGGTTCGCGGCCATGACGGTCACGTGCTCCTTGGGTGTAGTGTTGGCGGAAAAGCGTCGGCGCGCTCTAGTGCGGGCGCGGGGAAAGCGCAACTGGTGCCAGGGCGAGTGCCGATCGTTCGGGATTTCCCCGTCACCCCGGCCTTGAGCCGGGGTCCATCGGGAGGCAAGCAAGGCCGGGGTGACGGCGATTGGTCGTTCTTAAGCCACCTTCTCCCAGCGCCCCACGTCGTTCTGTTTCCAGTAGCGCCGCTCCACCCCCTCGCGCCCTTGCAAGGTGCGCCACGCCGCGCGCGCCGCGTCGATC
>NZ_MKRR01000111.1:1644-26194 GCF_001897045.1 Sphingomonas sp. 66-10 | reverse complement strand
AGGATCGGCTGCGCGCTATCGTCCCCCGTCCCCGCCTGCGCATGCGGCAGGAAGCTGTCGGGGGTATAGCCCCACAGCAACCGGTCGAGCGCGACGCGCTGCGCCTCGCCCGCGGCGACGATCAGCAGCCGGTTGCCGGACGCCACCACCTTTTCGGCGATCTGCGGTAGCGCCCGGTCGAGCGGGGTAACGGTCAGGTGATAGAAATCGACCTGCATCAGCCCTCGAAATTCTCCGCGACGAAGCGATCGAGCACGCGCACGCCATAGCCGGTCGCGCCTTTGGCCCAGGTCGCGCCGTCCTTGTCGGCCCAGACCATCCCGGCGATGTCGAGATGCGCCCATTTCACGCCCTCGTCGACGAAGCGCTGGATGAACTGCGCGGCGGTGATCGAGCCGGCGCCGCGCGGGCCGACGTTCTTCATGTCGGCGATCGGGCTGTCGATCAGCTTGTTATAGGCGTCGCCGAGCGGGAAGCGCCACAATTGGTCGCCGCTCGCCTTGCCCGCAGCGAGCAATTGGTCGGCAAGCCCGTCGTCGTTGGCGAACAGCCCGCCATATTCGCTGCCGAGGCTGATGATCATCGCGCCCGTCAGCGTCGCGAGATCGACGATCGTTTTGACGTTGTGCGTTTTCTGCACCCAGGTGACGCAATCGCACAGCACCAGCCGCCCCTCCGCATCGGTGTTGATCACCTCGATCGTCTGGCCGGACATCGAGGTGACGACATCGCCGGGGCGCTGCGCATTGCCGTCGGGCATGTTCTCGACGAGCCCGCACACGCCGATGACATTGGCCTTCGCCTTGCGCAGCGCGAGCGTCTTCATTGCCCCCGCGACCGCGCCGGCGCCGCCCATGTCCCACTTCATGTCCTCCATGCCCGCGGCAGGCTTGATCGAGATGCCGCCGGTGTCGAAGGTCACGCCCTTGCCGACCAGCGCCAGCGCGGGATCGCCCGCCCCCGCGCCGTTCCAGCGCATCGCGAGCAGCCGCGGCGCGCGGCGCGAACCCTGCGCGACGCCCAGCAGCGCTCCCATGCCGAGCTTGTGCATCGCCGCTTCGTCAAGCACCTCGATCTCCAGCCCGAGCCCCGCGGTATCGGCGATCACGCGCTCGACGAAGCTTTCGGGATAGAGGATGTTGGCGGGCAGCGTGATGAGCGTGCGGGTCAGCGCCAGCCCCTGGGTCACTGCATCGCGCGTCGTCCATTCCGCCTCGGCGCCGTCGGGTGCGGCGGCGATCGTCACCGTCGTCAGCGTCGGCTTCTGCTTTTCGGGGAGCCTGGTGCGATATTCGTCGAAGCGCCAGCCGCGCTGCGCCGCGCCGGCCGCCAGCCGCGCCGCCGCAACCGCGGTCGCGCCGCTGCCGGCAAGGTCCACCGTCGCGTCGGTCGCGCCGGAGGTGAGGAGCTTCGCGGTCAGCGCGCCGCCCGCCCGTTCATAGGCCGCGTCGTCGCCGCTGCCGACGCCGAGCAGCAGGATGCGCGTCACCCCCTGCCCTTCGCCGACATAGGCCTCCGCCACCGTCCCGGCCTCGCCCTCGAAACGCTGCCCCGACGCGGCTGCGGCGAGCAGCGCACGCGCGCCCGCATCGACACCGGGCAGCGCGAGCGCCGCGACATCGTCTTTCTTGACGACGAAAGCGACGACCTCTGCCTCGGGAGCGCGCGACTGGGCGAATACGATCTTCATCTCAAACCATCCTTCGAAACGTCGTCCGGTCCCTGGGCGTTCCCGGCTCGACTGGCAAGACGTTGCAGCCTGCGCGTTGCGATGCGATAGGGCGAAGAAGCGCCGCCATGTCGGCCGCGCGGGCAAAATAGCGGGAATTGCGCGCGTTGCGTTTTGAGCTTCTGGCCTGTTGCGCCCTTCCTTTCGCTTTGGTGGCGGGCGCCGCCGGGGCGCAGGACCTGCAGGACCGCGCCGTCCAGCCCCCTTCGGCCGCGGGCGCGCCGCCCCCCGCCGCCGACGCGCCGAACCCGGACGATCAGATCCGCTTCAGCGCCGAGGCGCTGGAATATGATTACAACGCCGATATCGTCACCGCGACCGGCGACGTGCGCATGTTCCGCCAGGGCGAGCGGCTGCGCGCCGAGCGCGTGGTATGGAACCGCAAGACCGGGCAGGTCGTCGCCAACGGCAATGTCGCGATCACCAATCCGCGCGGCGACGTCGCTTATGGCGATTCGGTCGACCTGACCGATTCGCTGCGCGACGGCGTGGTGCACAACATGCTGGTGGTGCTCGATCAGGGTAGCCGCCTCGCCGCGACCGAGGGCACGCGGCACGACGACGGCTCGATCTCGATGAATCACGCCGCCTATACCGCCTGCTCGGTGACCGATTCGGATGGCTGCGCCAAGGAGCCGAGCTGGAAGATCACCGCGGTGCGCGTGCTTTACCGCCCCGATCGCGAGCGGGTCTATTACACCGGCGCGCGCATCCATGTGTTCGGCTTCGCCAGCGTGCCGCTGCCGAAACTCTCGCATCCGGTCGGCGCGACGCACACCAGCGGCCTGCTCAGCCCCAATCTCCGCCTCAGCGCGGTGAACGGGCTGGAGATCGTGCTGCCCTATTATTTCGATCTCGCGCCCAACCGCACGGTCACGATCACCCCGCATGTGTTCAGCGCGGTGCTGCCGATGCTGCAGGCCAATTATCAGCAGCTCGACAGCAACGGCGCGTTCAGCGTTTCGGGCTATGTCACCGCGAGCCGGCGCAGCGACGATATTTCCGCCGGGCCGGGCGCGCCGACCAGCATGGCGCTGCGCGGCTATCTGGAGGGCGCCGGCAAATTCCAGATCGACGAGAATTGGAGCGTTTCGGGCTCGCTGCGGCTCGTCACCGACCGTACGTTCCTGCGCCGCTATGATATTTCGAACGATGACCGGCTGCGCACGACGCTTTCGCTCGAACGGGTCGATCGCGACAGCTATTTCTCGCTCGCCGGCTGGGCGGTGCAGACGATGCGCGTCGGCGATTCCCAGGGCCTCCAGCCGGTCGCGCTGCCCGAGCTCGATTATCGCCGCCGGTTCACCGATCCGCTGCTCGGCGGGGTGATCCAGGCGCAGGTCAACACGCTCGCGATCGCGCGCACCAGCGGACAGGATACCCAGCGCGCCTTCGCCTCGTTGCGGTGGGACCTGCGCCGCATCACCACCTGGGGACAGGAGGTGACCTTCACCGCTTATTCGCGGCTCGACGCCTATAACACCAGCGACATCGCCGCGACGACGGTGCCGAGCTATCGCGGGCTGAGCGGTTTCCATACCCGCGGCATCGCGGCGATGGCGATCGACGTGCGCTGGCCGCTGGTCGGCCCGCTGTTCGGCGGCACGCAGCGCTTCACCCCGCGTTTCCAGATCGTCGCCTCGCCGCAGATCAACAACCTCGACGTGCCCAATGAGGATGCGCGCGCGGTCGATCTGGAGGATTCGAACCTCTTCGCGCTCAATCGCTTCTCGGGCTACGATCGCTGGGAGGATTCGAGCCGCGCGACCTATGGCGCGGAATGGGCACTCACCCTGCCGGGCTTCACGCTCTCCACAGTGGTCGGGCAGAGCTACCGCCTGTCCGACCGGCCCTCGATCCTCCCGCCGGGCACCGGGTTGAGCGACCGTTTCTCCGATATCGTCGGCCGCACCGAACTGCGCTTCCGCGATTTCGTGTCGATCATCCACCGCTATCGCGTCGACAAGGACAATTTCGCGGTCCGCCGCAACGAGATCGACACCACGATCGGGTCGCGATCGAATTACGTCATGATCGGCTATCTGCGGCTCAATCGTAACATCAGCTCGATCGAGGATCTGCAGGATCAGGAAGAATTGCGGCTCGGCGCGCGGATCAAATTCTCGCGCTTCTGGTCGGCATATGGATCGACCGTGATCGATCTGCGCAACAATAATAACACGAATACCTCCACGCCGATCACCACCACCACCGCCACCGGCGACAATTTCAACCCGGTCCGGCACCGGCTCGGGGTCACTTATGAGGATGATTGCCTCGCGATCGGCGCGACATGGAAGCGCGAATATCAGTCGACCGGCGACGCGCGCGCGGGCAACAGCTATCTTTTGACGTTGGCGTTCAAGAACCTCGGCTTCTAGCATCCAAACGCCGTCACGGCGTTGTCCTGACCGAGTTTGGACGCTAAGCCACGGTTCAGCGAAGCTGGTGCACACGCGCGTCGAGCGCGTTAGATGGGAATCCGAACAGAGTGATCATGCGACGGAACGGGGCGGTGCGGTATGGCCGCCTGATCGGTGCGGTACTGGCGATAGCCGCGGCGGGCGCCGCGATCGGGCAGCAGGCGACGGTTCAGGACCAGTCGATGCCCGACAATACCGGGCTGGATATCCCCGCCAATCTGCAGATTTTCGGCAAGCTCGATCCCAACGTCCGCAAGGCGACTGCGATCGTCAACGACTATGTGATCACCGGGACCGACGTCGACCAGCGGGTCGCGCTGATCATGGCGGCGAACAATATCAACCTGCAGGGCGAGGAATATGATCGCCTGCGGCTGCAGGTGCTGCGCCAACTGATCGACGAGGTGCTGGAGATCCAGCAGGCCAAGACCGCCGATGTGAAGATCGAACCTGCGGAAATCGACCAGAATTTCGCCCGCGTCGCGAAGAATTTCGGCAAGACGCCGACCGAATTCGCCGCCTTCCTGCGCGAACACGGCTCGTCCGAACGCTCGATTCGCCGCCAGATCGAGGCCGAAGCGGCGTGGAGCCGCTATCTGCGCCGTCGCGTCGAGCCGTTCGTCAACGTCGGCGATGTCGAGGTGAAGTCGATCCTCGCCCGGCTCGAAGCGGCCAAGGGGACGGAGGAGTTCCACCTCAACGAAATCTATCTGTCGGCCACCCCCGACCGGTCCGATCAGGTCTATGCCAATGCGCGCCAGCTGATCGACGAGATCCACAAGGGCAAGGCGCCGTTCGGCTATTTCGCGCGCAATTTCTCCGAGGCGTCGACGCGCGGCGTCAACGGCGATCTCGGCTGGGTGCGTGCATCGCAGCTGCCCGACGCGCTGGCGCAGGCCGCGAACCAGATGCAGATCGGGCAGGTCGCCGGGCCGGTTGCGGTGCCGGGCGGCTTTTCGGTCCTCTATCTGGTCGACAAGCGGCAGGTGCTCACTGCCGATCCGCGCGACGCGCGGCTCAGCCTGAAACAGATGACGATCAAATTCCCGGCGGGCACCACGCAGGCGCAGGCATCGGCGCGCACCGCCGAATTCGCCAACGTCACCCACACGCTGCAAGGCTGCGGCTCGGTGGAGAAAGTGGCGGCGCAGATCGGCGCCGAGGTGGTGGATAACGACACGATCCGCATCCGCGATCTCCCGGCGGCGCTGCAGCAGATCATGCTCCAGCTCCAGGTCGGTCAGGCCACCCCGCCGTTCGGCTCGCCGACCGACGGCGTCCGCACGCTCGTATTGTGCGGCCGCGACGAGGCGGCCAGCGCCCAGCTTCCCGGCGCGGAGCAGATCCAGAGCCAGCTCGAGCAGCAGCGCGTCAACCTGCGCGCGCAGCAGGCATTGCGCGACCTTCGGCGCGACGCCGTGGTCGAATATCGCTGAGGCACGAAACGGTGCTGCCGCTCGCGATCTCGATGGGCGATCCGGCCGGGATCGGCCCCGAGATCATCGCTAAGTCCTGGGACATGCGCGGTGAACGCGCGCTGCCCCCGTTCGTCGCGGTGGGCGATGCGCGCGCGATCGAGCGCGTGTGGCGCGGGCCGATTGCGCGGATCAGCGACCTTGCCGAGGTGCCGCGCGCTTTCGCCACCGCGCTGCCGGTGCTGACGGTGGAGGATGCTGGCGAGATCGAGCCCGGCGCGCCCGACGCGGACGGTGCACGCTGCGCGCTCCATTCGCTCGAACTGGCGGTCGGGCTCACCCGGTCGGGCGCCGCGAGCGCGCTGGTCACCGGGCCGGTCTCCAAGGCGCAGCTCTACGATATCGGCTTCACGCATCCCGGGCAGACCGAATTCGTCGCCGAGCGTTGCGGTATCGCCGGCGCCAATGCGGTGATGATGCTCGCCGGGCCAGGGCTGCGCGTCGTGCCGATCACCACGCATGTGCCGCTGGCGCGGGTCGCCTCCTTGCTGTCGATCGAGCTGATCGTCGCCAAGGCGCGAGTCACTGCGCGCGGGCTGCAGCGCAATTTCGGCATCGACAAGGCCCGCCTCGCCTTCGCCGGCTTCAACCCGCATGCCGGGGAAAGCGGCGCGATCGGGCGCGAGGAGATCGAGCTGATCGAGCCCGCGATCGCGATCCTGCGCGACGAGGGGATCGACGCCCAGGGGCCGTTCGCGGCGGATACTTTGTTCCACGCCCGCGCCCGCGCGCATTATGACGCGGCGCTCTGCTGCTATCATGATCAGGCACTGATCCCGTTGAAGACGCTGTTTTTCGACGAGGGGGTCAATATCACGCTCGGCCTGCCGCTCGTCCGCACCTCGCCCGATCACGGCACCGCATTCAACCTCGCCGGCAAGGATAAGGCCGAGCCGGGCGCGATGATCGCGGCGATCACGATGGCGGGAGAAGCGGCGGCGCACCGCGCGGCCTGCCTCGCCTTGTGAGCGATCTGCCGCCGCTGCGCGAGGTGATCGCGCGCCACGGCCTCTCCGCATCGAAGGCGCTGGGGCAGAATTTCCTGTTCGACGCGCAATTGCTCGCGCGGATCGCGGCGATCCCCGGCGATCTCGACGGCGCCGAGGTGCTGGAGGTCGGCCCCGGCCCCGGCGGGCTGACCCGCGCCTTGCTCGCCGCCGGCGCGCGGGTCACCGCGATCGAGCGCGATCGCCGCTGCCTCCCCGCGCTCGCCGAGCTGGGCGAGGTCTATCCCGATCGGCTCAAGGTGATCGAGGGCGATGCGCTGGAGATCGACGCGCGCGCCTTGTTCGACGGCGCGCCGCATATCGTCTCCAACCTGCCCTATAATGTCGGCACGGCGTTGTTCGTCGGCTGGCTTTCGGCCGATTGGGCGCCGTGGTGGCGATCGCTGACCTTGATGTTCCAGCGCGAAGTGGCGGATCGCATCGTCGCCGCGCCGGGCAATGACGCCTACGGCCGGCTCGCGGTGCTCGCGCAGTGGCGCTCGACCGCGCGGATCGCGATGCCGGTCCACCGCTCGGCGTTCACCCCGCCGCCCAAGGTGATGTCGGCGGTGGTGCATGTCGTGCCGGGCGAAGCACCCGCCGGGGTGGCGCTCAAGACGCTCGAACGGCTCACCGCCGCCGCCTTCGGCCAGCGGCGCAAGATGCTACGGCAGAGCCTGCGCGGCGTGACCGGCGCGCTCGACGCGCTGGAGGCGGAAGGAATCGACGCGACGCGACGCGCCGAAACGGTCAGCGTGGCGGAATTCGTCCGCCTCGCGCGGCGGCTGGACGCGGCCACCCCCCGTTCGGGCTGAGCTCGTCGAAGAACGGGAGGCTGGATCAGTCCTTCGCCGGGGTCGGCTTGGGCGGGACGGCCTGCGCGGTGGCGACCGGCGGCGGCCCCTTGGCGATCACCGCCGCCAGCGCATTGGCCTGCGCGCAATCGCTCTTGCAGAGCGTGCGCAGCTTGGCGAGATTCTCCTTGGCCCGCGCCATCGCGCCCTTGGCGACCAGCGCCTCGCCCTGCCCCTTGAGCGCCGTCTGATCGTTGGGCTCGAGCGTCAGCGCCTCGCGGTAGAAGCGGATCGCCTTGCCCGAAAGCCCGCGCGCTTCGGCCACCTCGGCGAGCACGATGAACGCCTGGCGGTTGCGCGGATCGACCGCCACCGCGCTTTCCAGCGCGTCATAAGCGCCGTCGAGATTACCCGCGGCCTTGGCCGCACGGCCCTGCGCGAGCAGCGCCATCGAGCGCGCGTCGATCTGATCGTCGGGGCGCTGGCCGTGGAGCGAGGTCGAGATCGAGACCAGCGCCAGCGAGGCGGCGATGGCGACGGACGAAAAACGCATGAACGGCTCCAGCTTCGGCACAACGCCGGGGGTTAGCATGGGGCGCTCAGCCGCGCGACAAAAAAGCCGTCGGTATCGTCATGCGCCGGGGTGAGCCGCACCCCGGCACCCCGCGCGCGGCCTGCCGGCAGCACCAGCGGCGCGGCATGCCAGCGCGGATGACGCGCGCGGAAAGCGTCGATCTGCTCCGCGCCTTCCTCGTCCAGCAGCGAGCAGACGACATAGACCAGCGCGCCATCGGGCTTGACCAGCCCGGCGCCGACCTGGAGCAGCCGCCGCTGCGTCTCGACCAGCCGCGCGAGCCGATCGGGGGTCAGCCGCCAGCGTGCTTCGGGGTTGCGCCGCCACGTGCCGGTGCCCGAGCAAGGCGCATCGATCAGCACCACGTCCGCCGCGCCGCGCCACTCGGTCAGCGCCTCGAACTCGCGGCCGGGATCGAGCAGCACCGGCTCGGCGATCGTCACCTCCGCCGCGTCGGCGCGCGGCTTGAGCTTGCCGAGCCGCGCGCGATCGGTGTCGGCGGCGATGATCCGCCCGGTGTTCTGCATCGCCGCGGCGAGCGCCAGCGTCTTGCCGCCTGCGCCGGCGCACAGGTCGATCACCGTCATCCCCGGCTCGGCGCGTGCCGCAGCCGAAACGATCTGGCTCCCGGCGTCCTGCACCTCGATGCGGCCGGCGAACGGCGCGACATCGCTGCCGGCCGGGAGCCGCAACGCATCGGGCAATCCCTCGATATGCGCCGCGCCGGGGATTTCCGCCTCGATCGCCTCGACCGTCGTCACCAGCCGGTTGACCCGCACGTCGAGCGGTGCGCGCGCAATCAGCGCGGCGATCTCCGTGTCGTTGAGGTCAGCCGCGTGCATCCGCTCGACCAGCCACGCCGGGGCGCTGCCCGCAACGGCGACCGGCTCGTCCTCCGCGATCGGTGCCGGGCCATGCGCCGACCCGTCGAACGCCGCGGCGAGCGCATTGTCATCACGCGCCAGCAACAGCAGCGCGGCCCGCCCGGTCGCCGGCGCCTCGCCGCACGCGCGGATCGCGGCGAACACCAGCTCGCGCACCGCGCGCCGATCCTTCGACCCGGCATAACGCCGCGTCGCGAAATAGCGCTGGACGATCGTGTCCGCCGCCGCCCCGCCCTCATGCGCGGCAGCGATGATCTGGTCGAGCAGCTCGATCGCCGCCTGAACGCGTGCGCCGGGGGTCATCGCGTCGGGTAGTTCGGCGCCTCGCGGGTGATCGTCACGTCGTGGACGTGGCTCTCCTTCAGCCCCGCGCCGGTGATCTGGACGAATTGCGCGCGGCGCTGGAGATCGGGGATCGTCGCCGAGCCGGTATAGCCCATCGCCGCCTTGATCCCGCCGACGAGCTGGTGGATCACGTCGCGCGCCGGCCCCTTATAGGCCACCTGCCCCTCGATCCCCTCAGGCACCAGCTTGAGCTGATCCTTGATATCGCCCTGGAAATAGCGATCGGCCGAGCCGCGGCCCATCGCGCCGACACTGCCCATCCCGCGATAGGATTTATAGGCACGGCCTTGATAAAGGAAGGTTTCGCCCGGCGCTTCCTCGGTCCCGGCGAGCAGCGAGCCGACCATGCAGGTCGAGGCGCCGGCGGCCAGCGCCTTGGCGAGATCGCCCGAGGTGCGCAGCCCCCCGTCGGCGATCACCGGCACCCCTTCCTTCGCCGCCGCCTCGGCACAATCCATCACCGCGGTGAGCTGCGGCACGCCGACCCCGGCGACGATCCGCGTGGTGCAGATCGACCCCGGCCCGATGCCGACCTTGATCCCGTCTGCGCCCGAACCGATCAGCGCGCGCGCCGCCTCGCCGGTCGCGACATTGCCCGCCACGACCTGGACCGAGTTGGAGAGTTTCTTGACCCGCTCGACCGCCAGCCCGACGTCGCGGTTGTGGCCATGCGCGGTGTCGATCACGATCAGGTCGCATTCGGCATCGACCAGCGCCTCGGTACGCGCGAACCCCTTATCGCCCACCGTCGTCGCCGCGGCGACACGCAGCCGGCCGGCGGCATCCTTGGTCGCATCGGGATAGGTGACGGCTTTCTCGATATCCTTGACCGTGATCAGCCCGACGCAGCGATAAGCGTCATCGACCACCAGCAGTTTCTCGATCCGCCGCTGGTGAAGCAGGCGGCGCGCCTCCTCCTGCCCGACGCCGATCTTCACCGTGGCGAGATTCTCGTGCGTCATCAGCTCGCTGACCGGCTGGCGCGGGTTTTCGGCGAACCGCACGTCGCGGTTGGTGAGGATGCCGACCAATTTGCCATTGGCCTCCACCACCGGGATGCCGCTGATGCGATGCTGGAGCATCAGCGCCTGCGCGTCGGCGAGCGGCGCATCGGGGGCGATCGTGATCGGGTTGACCACCATCCCGCTCTCGAAGCGCTTGACCTGGCGCACCGCGGCGACCTGCTCCTCGACCGTCAGGTTGCGGTGAAGCACCCCCAGCCCGCCGAGCTGCGCCATGACAATCGCCATGTCCGCTTCGGTGACGGTGTCCATCGCCGAGGAAAGGATCGGAATATTGAGCGCGATGCCACGCGTCACTTGGGTCCGGGTATCGGCGCCGCTCGGCAGCACGGCCGATTCGCCCGGCACCAGAAGGACATCGTCGAAAGTGAGACCGAGGCGGATGTCCATATGCGTGCCGAATCCTGCGTGCGTGGAGGAAGTGGCGGGCCATGTAACCGCACCGAGACGGTTTCGCTAGGGTGCAACGCGATCTGCGCCGACTCCCCTCGTCACCCCGTCTGTGGATCGCCCCTAGGCCGCGCTCCACCACATGATTATATGAAAACGAAACGCCTGAGAGGAAACCCGATATATGGCGACGACCGCCGCGCTCATGCTGCTCGCATTGGTGCTGTTCTACCTGATGACCAGCATCAAGATCGTCCGCCAAGGTTATCAATATACGATCGAACATTTCGGCCGCTACACCACCACCGCCGCGCCGGGGTTTAATTTCTACCCGGCGTTTTTCTATCGCGTCGGGCGGCGGGTGAATATGATGGAGCAGGTGATCGATATCCCGGGGCAGGAGATCATCACCAAGGACAATGCGATGATCTCCACCGACGGGGTGGTGTTCTTCCAGGTGCTCGATGCGGCCAAGGCGGCCTATGAGGTGAGCGATCTCTATGTTGCGCTGCTCAACCTCGTCACGACCAATTTGCGCACCGTGATGGGCGCGATGGACCTCGACGAAACCCTGTCGAAGCGCGACGAGATCAACGCCCGGCTGCTCTCGGTGGTCGATCACGCGACGACGCCCTGGGGGGTCAAGATCACCCGCGTCGAGATCAAGGACATCCGCCCGCCGCAGGATATCGTCAATGCGATGGCGCGGCAGATGAAGGCCGAGCGCGAGAAGCGCGCCAACATCCTCGACGCCGAGGGCGCGCGCGCCTCCGAAATCCTGCGCGCCGAGGGGCAGAAGCAGGCCCGCATCCTCGAAGCCGAGGGACGGCGGGAATCCGCCTTCCGCGATGCCGAGGCGCGCGAGCGCGCCGCCGAAGCCGAGGCGAAGGCGACCGAACTCGTCTCCGATGCGATCGAGAAGGGATCGAGCCAGTCGCTCAACTATTTCATCGCGCAGAAATATGTCGAGGCGGTCGGCAAGTTCGCCACCTCGACCAATGCCAAGACGATCCTGTTCCCGGTCGAGGCGACCCAGTTGATCGGCACGCTGGGCGGGATCGGTGAGCTGGCGCGCGATGCGCTGGGGCAGCAGGCCGCGCCGTCCGCGCCCGCGACGGGCGCACCTTCGCTGCCCGGCGAGCGTTCCGTTCCGCGCGTGAAAGGCACGCCCGAGCAAAAATGATGATCGATGATTTCGCGCATCACGCCGCGGCGGCCTGGGTCGTCGCGGCGGTCGCTCTGGGAATCGCCGAACTGGCGATCCCGGGGGTGTTCCTGATCTTCCTCGCGATCGCGGCGGCGATCACCGGGCTGGCGACCTTCGTGCTGCCCGATCTGCCACTGATCGTGCAGGGCGGCAGTTTCGCCGCGTGGAGCGTGGTTTCGGTGCTGATCGGGCGCCGCTGGTATCGCGACTATCCGGTCGAGACGAGCGATCCGCTGCTCAACGATCGCGCCGCACGCGTCGTCGGGGCGATCGTCGTGGTGGCGGAGCCGATCACCGGCGGCACCGGCCGCGCGGTGCTCGGCGACGGCACCTGGCCGGCGACCGGGCCCGACGCAGCGGCGGGGACGCATATGCGGATCGTCGCGGTCGAGAATGGCGTGCTGCGGCTGGAGCCTTTGGAGCAGAACCGGTCCGACCGATAAGCAACCACCCCGGCGAAGGCGGAAGCCCAGACTGGGTCCCCGCCTTGGGTCCCATCAAAGTATTACTTTGATGGGAGCCCTTCGCGGGGACACAGGGGGAGCCGGATCAGCGGCCGAACAGTTTCCCGGCCAGCCCGGACAGCAACCCGCCGGCGCCGCCCTCGCCTTCCGCGCCGCCGCCGCCGGCCGCGCCGATCATCTGCGCGAACTGGCCGAGCGAGCCTTCGCCGCCGATATGGCCGACGATCTGCTGGAGAATATCGGTGGGCAGCCCCGTGGTCTGCGCCGCGCCCTCGACGGTGTCACCCGGCTCGGTATGCGCCTGGCTCAGCGCGGCGATCGCCTGCTCGACCTGATCCTGCGGCAGCCCGACCTTGGTGGCCAGATTGGCGACGTCAACGTTCGAGCCGAGCTGGCTCAGGATGGTGTCGATAAGTCCCATAAGGTCTAACCCTCGCAAAATACCCCGGTGCCCCACTCTAGCAGTAGGGCAACCGGAGTGCGAGCGAGATCAGGCCGGCTGCGCAACCTTCGGCGCGGACTGGCGGACGCCATCGTCGACGTGATCGACGAATTGCGCGAAATTCTCGTTGAACAGGTCGACGAGCTTCGTCGCGGTCGCGTCATAATCGGCCGCATTGGGCCAGGTCGCGCGCGGATCGAGGATCGCCGCATCGACCCCCGGCACGCTCACCGGCACCGCGAAGCCGAAATTGGGATCGGTGCGGAATTCGGCGTTGTTGAGGCTGCCGTCGAGCGCGGCGTTGAGCAAGGCGCGGGTCGCCTTGATCGGCATGCGGCTGCCGACGCCATATTTGCCCCCGGTCCAGCCGGTGTTGACCAGCCAGCAATCGACCCCGCCCTTGGCGATCCGCTCCTTGAGCAGATTGCCGTAGACCGACGGGTGACGCGGCATGAATGGCGCACCGAAGCAGGTGGAGAAGGTCGCATCGGGCTCGGTCACGCCGATCTCGGTCCCCGCGACGCGCGCGGTATAGCCCGAGAGGAAGTGATACATCGCCTGATCCGGGGTCAACTTCGCGATCGGCGGCAGCACGCCATAAGCGTCCGCGGTCAGCATCACGATATTCTTGGGCACGCCGCCCATATTCTCCTTGGAGGCGTTGGGGATGAAATCGATCGGATAGGCGCCGCGGCTGTTCTCGGCGAGCGTCGCGTCGTCGAGATCGAGCGTCCGCGCCTCCGGATCCATCACCACATTCTCGAGCACGGTGCCGAAGCGCTTGGTGGTGGCGAAGATTTCCGGCTCGGCCTCTGCCGACAGGCGGATCATCTTGGCGTAGCAGCCGCCCTCGAAGTTGAACACCGCGGTATCCGACCAGCCGTGCTCGTCGTCGCCGATCAGCGTGCGGCTGGCATCGGCCGACAGCGTCGTCTTGCCGGTGCCCGACAGCCCGAAGAACACCGCGGTCGAGCCGTCGGCGCCCATATTGGCCGAGCAATGCATCGGCATCACGCCCTGCGGCGGGAGCAGATAGTTGAGCAGCCCGAACACCGATTTCTTCATCTCGCCGCCGTAGCGGGTGCCGCCGATCAGGATCAGCTTCTCGGTGAAATTGACCGCGATCACCGTCTCCGAACGCGTGCCGTGCCGCGCGGGATCGGCACGGAAGCTGGGCAGATCGATGATCGTGTAATCGGCCTCGAAGCCCTTGAGCTCATGCGCCTCGGGGCGGACGAGCATCGTGCGGATGAACAGATTGTGCCACGCCAACTCGTTGATGACGCGGACGCGGACGCGATATTGCGGCTGCGACCCGCCGTAGAGGTCCTGGACGAACAAATCCTTCTTCTCGCCCAGCGCGGCAAGGAAATCGGCCTTGAGCGCGGCGAAATGCGCCGGCTCCATCGCCTTGTTGCTCTTGCCCCACCACACCGTGTCGGCGGTTTCGGCATCCTTGACGATGAACTTGTCCTGCGCCGAGCGGCCGGTATGCGGCCCCGTCTCGACCACCAGCGGGCCGTCGGCGGCCAGACGGCCCTCGCCACGCGCCACCGCGGTTTCCACCAGCTGCGCGGTCACCAGATTCCAGTGCAACGTCGCGCGCGTCTCAATTCCCTGCGCCTCGAGGCCCGAAGCCGGAATACGATCGCTCACCATTCTTCCCCTAAAAACCTAAGGACTTCCCTTTCAGGGCACTCATTTCGCATAGGATCAGCGCTTGCCCGCGTCAAACGATGCGGCATTGAGCCTGTTCCGTGTTTGGACTAGTCGATGACACATGACGGCAACGATCGCGCTCGTCGACGACGACCGGAACATTCTGACCTCGGTCTCGATCGCGCTTCAGACGGAGGGCTTCCTCACCCGTGTCTATTCGGACGGGGAGACCGCGCTCAAGGCATTGATCGAGAACCCGCCCGATCTCGCCATCTTCGATATCAAGATGCCGCGGATGGACGGGCTGGAGCTGCTGCGCCGGCTCCGCGAGAAGAGCCAGATTCCCGTTATCTTCCTGACAAGTAAGGACGATGAGCTGGACGAGGCGCTCGGCCTCGCGATGGGCGCGGACGATTATATCGCCAAACCGTTCAGCCAGCGCCTGCTGATCGCGCGCATCCGTGCGATCCTGCGCCGCGCCGAACTGGCGCAGGCGCCCGAAGGTGCCGAGGCGGAGGAGGCGCAGGGGCCGTTGGAACGTGGCCGGCTGGTGATGGATCCGGCGCGCCACCGCGTTACCTGGGCGGGCAATCCGGTGACGCTCACCGTCACCGAATTCTTGATCCTTGAGACTCTGGCCCAGCGGCCGGGGATCGTGCGCACCCGCAATCAGCTGATGGATGCCGCCTATCAGGACGACATTTACGTCGACGACCGCACGATCGATTCGCACATCAAGCGCGTCCGGCGGAAATTCCGCGAGGTCGATTCCGAATTCGATGCGATAGAGACGCTCTATGGCGCCGGATATCGTTTCTCCGAGGAATGAGGGCAGCGATCTAGCGCTGCGTTGGTCCGGCCGGGTTTCGCTGACCCGCCGGATTCTTGCGGTGAATATCTTCGCGCTGCTGCTGCTGGCGGGGGGATTCTTCTACCTCGACTCGTATCGCGCCCGCATCGTCGACAATCGCACCGAACAGGCGATGCGCGAGGCGCGACTCATCGCCGAGGCGCTCCAGACGGTCACTCCCGATCTGCGCAACCCGCTGATCGAGCAGCTCGCGCGCGATACGGGCACGCGCATCCGGCTCTACGGCCCCGACGGCAAATTGATCGTCGACAGCCGCGCGCTCGGCCGGCACAACTTCCAGCTCCACGATCCCGACAAGGACGGCCGCGGGCAAGAGATCGCGCGGCTGCTCGATGCCGGGATCGATACGGTGGTCGGCGCCGTCCGCCCGCCGCTTTATCGCGAGCGCAGCAACGGCCGCGACTGGCCCGATGTGCTCACCGCGCAATCGGGGCATGCCGCCGCGACCGTGTGGCGCGCGCCCGATCGCACACCGGTGATCACCGCCGCCGCGCCGCTGCTCGACGGGGTAGCGGTGCTCACCGCGGTCAATGCGCGCGACATTACCCAGACGGTGCGGATCGAGCGCTATCGGCTCAGCCTCGTGCTGCTGACAGTGACGATCGTCTCGATCCTGCTCTCGCTGTTCCTCGCGCGGACGATCGTGCGGCCGTTGCGGCGGCTGGCGCGCGCGGCGGTGCGCGTCCGGCTCGGCCGCGCGCGCGAGGTGGTCGTGCCGCGGCTTCCGGCGCGCAAGGACGAGATCGGGATGCTCGCACGCGCCTTGTCCGACATGAGCCTCGCGCTGCGCGCGCGGATCGACGCGACCGAGGCGTTCGCCGCCGATGTCACCCACGAGCTCAAGAACCCGCTCGCCTCGCTGCGGTCGGCGGTCGACGGGCTCGGCCACGTCAAAGATCCCATGTTGCAGGAGCGTCTGCTGGCGATCGTCCGCGACGACGTGCATCGGCTCGACCGCCTGATCAGCGACATCTCCGAAGCATCGCGGCTCGACGCCCAGCTGAGCCGTGCCAAATTCGAGCCGGTCGATATCGGCGCGATGATCGACGGGATGATCACCCAGCGCCGCGAACGCGGGATCGAGCGCGATGTCCGCATCCATTTCGACCGCATCCAGGGCGAATCGCTGATCGCCGCGGGCGAAGGCGCGCGGCTGGAGCGCGTATTCGAGAATCTGATCGACAACGCCCTGTCCTTCTCCCCCGACGGCGGGCTGATCGCGATCGCGGCGCATCCGATCGACGGGATGCTCGAGGTACGGGTCGAGGACGAAGGCCCCGGCGTGCCGGAGGATGCGCGCGAGGCGATCTTCCGCCGCTTCCAGTCGATCCGCCCGCAGGACGAGGCGTTCGGCCAGCATTCGGGGCTGGGCCTGGCGATCGCGCGAACGATCGTCGAGGCGCATTCGGGCACGATCAGCGTCCAGGCGCGCGAGGACCGGCTGAGCGGCGCGCGTTTCGTCGTCCGCCTCCCGCTCGCCTTTGGCGCGAAACGATGAGCGGCCGCGAAACCGTCCACGCGTCGACGGTGGCGATCGCCGGGCGCGCGGTGCTGCTGATGGGGCCGTCGGGGGCGGGCAAGTCCGATCTGGCGCTGCGGCTGATCGATCGCGGCGCGATGCTGGTGTCGGACGATTATACCGACGTGACCCCCACCCCCGACGAACTGATCGCCACCCCGCCGGCGACGATCGCCGGGCAGATCGAGGTGCGCGGGCTCGGCATCGTCGACCTGCCGCACCTCGCCGCCGCCCCGGTCGCGCTCGTCGTTTTGCTCGACGTGCCGGTCGAGCGGATGCCGGAGCCGCGCACCCATGTCCTCGCCGGTCGCGCGGTTCCGGCTATCGCGCTCGACCCGTTCGAGCTATCGGCCGCGATCAAGGTCGAACTCGCCATGCGCCGGATAGAAATGTGAACCCCCCTCCCGAGATTCTGCTCGTCACCGGCATGTCCGGCGCCGGCAAGTCCACCGTGCTCAAAACGCTCGAAGATCTCGGCTGGGAGGTGGTCGACAATCTGCCGCTCTCGCTGCTCGACCGGCTGCTCAACGCGCTGCCGCCCGAGGGGAGCGAGGGCATGGCGCGCCCGCTCGCGCTAGGCATCGGCGCACGGACACGCGATTTCGACGCCGATCAGGTGGTGGCGCAGGTCGAGCGGCTCCGCGCCAAGGGCCGGTTCGAGATCGGCACCTTGTTCCTCGAATGCGATTCGGACGAACTGGCGCGGCGCTACGACGAAACGCGGCGTCGTCACCCGCTGGCGCAGGATCGCCCGGCGCGCGACGGGATCGAGCGCGAGCGCGAACTGCTCGCCCCGCTCAAGCGCTGGGCCAATCGGCTGATCGACACCAGCCGATTCAATTCGCACGCGCTCGCGCAGCAGATTCGCGCGGCTTTCTCGCGCGGGGGGCTGGGCGAGACGATCCTCTCGGTGGTGTCGTTCGGCTTCGCGCGCGGGCTGCCGAGCGACGCCGATCTGGTGTTCGACATGCGTTTCCTGCGCAATCCGCATTGGGATCCGGCGCTGCGCCCCGGCACCGGGCTCGACCCCGATGTCGCCGCTTATGTGGCGAGCGATCCGGCCTATGCCGATGCCGTGGGGCGGATAGAGGAATTGTTGCTGCTGCTCGTCCCCCGTTACATTGCGGAGGGGAAATCCTATGTAACCATCGCATTTGGTTGTACCGGCGGGAGACACCGTTCGGTCCATGTCGCGGAGCGGGTCGCAGGGCGGTTGCGTAATGCGGGATTTTCGCCCACGGTCGCCCATCGTGACCTCGCGGCAGCGCCGCAGGATGCGCTTGAAGGACAGCCGATCGGGCAATGAACGACCTTAGTAAGCAATTAATCGGCCTGGTGCTTGTAACGCACGGGCGCCTTGCGGATGAATTCGTCACCGCGATGGAACATGTCGTCGGGCCGCAGAAGCAGGTGCGGACCGTCGCCATCGGGCCCGATGACGATATGGAGGCGCGTCGCGCCGATATCCGTGCGGCGATCGCGGCGGTCGACGGCGGCCGCGGCGTGATCGTGCTGACCGATCTGTTCGGCGGCACCCCGTCCAACCTCGCCATCTCGCTGATGGAGCGTGGCCGGGTCGAGGTGATCGCGGGGATCAACCTGCCGATGCTGATCCGGCTCGAATCCGCGCGCAAGGCGATGACGGTGGTGGCCGCGGTCGCCGCCGCGCGCGAGGCGGGGCGGAAATATATCTCGGTCGCCTCGGAAGTGCTCGGCGAGGCCGCTGCGTGACGGTTTCGCGCGAGGTACAGATCACCAACCGGCGCGGCCTCCACGCCCGCGCCAGCGCGAAATTCGTTACCCTCGCCTCGACCCAGCCGATCCAGGTGCAGGTCGCCAAGGGCGCGTCGAGCGTCACCGGGACGTCGATCATGGGGCTGATGATGCTCGGCGCGGCGATGGGCGACACGATCGTGATCAGCGCGGCCGGCGACGGCGCCGAACAGGTGGTCGCGGCGATGTGCGATCTCGTCGAGGCCAAGTTCGGCGAGGATTGAGGCGTCGTGCGAAAAATCGGAACCGCTGACGTTTCCACCCCGGCGAAGGCCGGGGTCCAGCTACGACCGGCCCGATGCTGGACCCCGGCCTTCGCCGGGGCGGATCATATTTCGGGCAAGGCGTGCTAGGCTCCTGATGCCCCGCCAGATCACCGCTTATTCCAACCCGCTGGTGAAGCATGTCCGCGATCTGCGCGACAAGCGCCACCGCCGCGAATCGCGCCAGTTCCTCGCCGAAGGGCTGCGCATCCTCACCGAAGCACATGAAACCGGGCGCATCCCGCGGCTGCTGTTCTTCGCCGCCGCGAGCGCGCACCACCCGTTGGTCGAGCGACTGATCGCAGCGGTCGAGGGCGCGGGCGGCGAGGCGATCGAGACTACGCCGGATATCCTCTCGAAACTCTCCGGCAAGGATAATCCGCAGGCGGTGGTCGGGGTGTTCGACGAATTCGCCACCCCGCTCGACGCGCTCGATCGATCGAAGGCCGGGATCTGGCTGGTCGCCGAGCGGCTGCGCGATCCGGGCAATCTCGGGACGATCCTGCGGACCGGCGATGCGGTCGGCGCGGGCGGGCTGATCCTGATCGGCGATTGCGTCGATCCCTTTTCGGTCGAGGCGGTGCGCGCGAGCATGGGCGCGCTGTTCACCGTCCCCGTCGTGCGCAGCGACTGGGACGCCTTCCTCGCCTGGCTGCGCACCGGGCCGGGCACATTGGTCGGGCTCAGCCTCCAGACCGAGCATGATTATCGCGAGCCCGCCTACCCTGCCCCCACCTTCCTGCTCACCGGCAACGAGGCGCAAGGGCTGCCCGAGGACTACGAGGCGGCATGCGACCTTTTGGTAAAACTGCCGATGCTCGGCAAGGCCGACAGTCTCAACGCCGCCGTCGCGACCGCGGTGATGGCCTATCAGGTGCTTGCCAGCCAGCGCGGATAGCCGCTATCGCCATACCGGGTTTTGGAAAAGTACGGGATGAGGGCATGAAGCGCTTCGAGGGCACGCAGAGCTATGTCGCGACCGAGGATCTGAAGGTCGCGGTCAACGCCGCGGTGATGCTCCGTCGCCCGCTGCTGGTGAAGGGCGAGCCCGGCACCGGCAAGACCGTACTCGCTTATGAGATCGCCAAAGCGACCGGCGCGCCGCTGATCGAGTGGAACGTCAAGTCGACCACCAAGGCGCAGCAAGGCCTCTACGAATATGACGCGGTCGCGCGGCTGCGCGACGGCCAACTCGGCGACGAGCGCGTCCACGACATTTCCAACTATATCCGCAAGGGCAAATTGTGGGAGGCGTTCACCTCGCCGCAGCTTCCCGTTCTGCTGATCGACGAGATCGACAAGGCCGATATCGAATTCCCCAACGATCTGTTGCAGGAACTCGATCGGATGGAATTCCACGTTTACGAAACGAAGGAAACGATCCACGCCGCCGAACGCCCGATCGTCGTCATCACCTCGAACAACGAGAAGGAATTGCCCGACGCGTTCCTGCGCCGCTGCTTCTTCCATTATATCAAATTCCCCGATCGCGAGACGATGCAGGCGATCGTCGACGTCCACTTCCCCGGCATCCAGAAAATGCTCGTCTCGCGCGCGATGGATATCTTCTACGAGGTGCGTGAAGTGCCCGGCCTCAAGAAGAAACCGTCGACCAGCGAATTGCTCGACTGGCTCAAGCTGCTGCTCCACGAAGACATGCCGCTCGACGTGCTGCAGAACCGCGATCCGACCAAGGCGATCCCGCCGCTCCACGGCGCGCTGCTCAAGAACGAGCAGGACGTGATGCTGTTCGAACGGCTGGCGTTCATGGCCAAGCGACAGGCCAACCGGCCGTAGCGCAACGATCGTCATCCGGCCTTGAGCCGGGGTCCATCAAGAGGTTGTGACGCTTGACGAATCCCGGCTCAAGGCCGGGATGACGATGTGCTAACCAATTGTTAGTCATTTCCGGCAACCATTCCCTGACGAGTTCGCGTTGAGGGGCGGTGTCGTGTTGAAACGTTTCGCCATTGGGGTCGCCGGCGTGGCGGCGCTGTTCGGCGTCGCGCCGGCCAGCGCGGGGTCGCTGCTCGATTATGTCGGGCAATGCGTGCCGTTCGCGCGCGCCGCCTCCGGCATCCAGATTTACGGCGATGCCTGGACGTGGTGGGATCAGGCCGACGGCAAATATCCGCGCGGTCATGTCCCGCGGGTCGGCGCAGTGATCGCCTTCGCCAAACAGTCGCGCCTGCCGCTCGGGCATGTCGCGGTGGTCAGCCGGATCGTCGAGAAGCGCGTGCTGATGCTCACCCACGCCAATTGGTCGCGCGTCAACGGCGCGCGCGGCCATGCCGAACAGGATGTCACCTTGTACGACGTCTCGCCGCGCAACGACTGGAGCGAGGTGAAGGTCTGGTATCGCGATTCGGACGGACTGGGCGGGACGATCTACGACGTGAACGGCTTCATCTACGCCCCCGGCCGCCCCTCCCCCGAGCTGACCGCGCACAATCCGGACTATGTCGGCGCGCTGATCGACGCTTATGTGCCCGATGCGGGACACGAGGCGCGCTAAACGCGCTCTTGCAACAATATTGCTATTCTGAAACATGGGCATAGCGCACCCGTGCGCGATGCCGCGCGGCGAAATCCGGCAATAATCTTGTCGTATTGTAACATTAAGGCCACATTGGTCCCATAAAATTACAAGATTGAAATAATTGGATTGTCGATAGCCCCGCTTGCCGCGAGAGACCGCGTACCCGCGCGTTCTCACAATCCCATAATCGCGCGGGCATGAGGGGGAAATCGATGAGACTACGTATCGATATCATGCGATCGAGCGCGCTTGGCGTTCTTGCGCTCAGCCTTGGTACTATCGCCGCGACGCAGGCCGTGGCGCAGGAAGCGCCGCAGACTCCGGAAAAGACCGCCGCAGCCGACACCGCCGAAGTGGTCGTCACCGGCTCGCGCATCGTGCGCCCGGATCTGGCGAGCTCCAGCCCGGTCAGCGTCATCTCCGCCAAGGACATCCAGCTCCGTCAGCCCGCCACCGCCGAAGAATTGCTGCGCGACATGCCGGCGCTTCGTCCGAACATCGGCCCGGGCGTGAATAACGGCGGCGACGGTTCGGCGACGCTCGAACTGCGCGGCATCGGCGCGAACCGCACGCTGGTGCTGCTCGACGGCCGCCGCCTGGTGCCGTTCGGCCTCGACGGCCTCACCGACACCAACAACATCCCGGTCGCGCTGATCGAGCGCGTCGATACGCTGACGGGCGGCGCATCGTCGACCTATGGCGCGGACGCGGTCGCCGGCGTGGTGAACTTCATCACCAAGCGCGATTTCAAGGGCCTCACCGCCACCGCCAACTATCGCTTCTCCGAAAAGGGCGATGCCACCCGCTTCAAGGCGGACGTCGTGGTCGGCGCGTCGTTTGACGACGATCGCGGCAATGTCGTGCTGAGCGTCGGCTACACCAAGGCCGATCCGCTGCTCACCACCGCGCGCAGCATCGGCGCCTATCCGATCAGCTCGGTCACCGGCCAGTTCTCGGGCGCGACCGCCGCGCAGGTCACGATCTTCGGCGCGCCGAGCAACGCGAAGCTCGGCATTCCGGCGAGCTCGTTCGGCGCCGTGGTCAACCCGACCACCGGCCTGCTTCAGCCCGCCACCGCGTCGGATACGTTCAACTCGAACATCGGCACCTATTTCCAGACGCCGCTCGATCGCATCAACGTCTATGCGTCGGGCCGCTACGAGATCAGCGACGGCATCGAGTTCTACTCGACCGCGATGTTCAACCGGAACAAGGTCCGTCTGCAGCTCGCCTCGTCGGGCACGTTCGGCAACACCTATCAGCTCGCGCTGAACAACCCGTATCTGCCCGCGGGCATCCTCGGTCAGCTTTGCTCGGCGTCGGGCATTTCGGCGACCGATTGCGCCACCGCAGCGGCGGTTCAGGGTGGTCCGGGCACCGCCGGCTATCGCGAGATCCCGGTCGTGGCCCAGCGCCGCATCACCGAGATGGGCGCGCGCGGCAACCCGATCGAATCGCAGATGTTCCAGGTGATGGGCGGCTTCCGCGGCTCGATCATCGATTCGCTGCGCTATGACGTGTCGGCGCAATATGGCGAAACGACGCAGAACCAGACCCGCGAACATTGGGGCTCGTTCAGCAAGGTCCAGCAGGCGCTGCGCGCCTACAAGGACAAGAACGGCAACTTCGTCTGCGCCGATCCGAGCAACGGCTGCGTCCCGCTCAACCTGTTCGGCCCGAACGGCAGCATCACCCCGCAGCAGGTGGCGTTCATCGATCTGAGCGCGCTGATCAACCGCAAGGTCCAGCAGACCGTCATCACCGGCACGATCACCGGCGACCTGTTCACCGTGCCGCTCGCCGACCACAAGATCGGCTTCGCGATCGGCGGCGAATATCGCAAGATCTCCGCCCGCAGCATGCCGGACAGCGCGTCGCAGATCCAGGGCGAGGTGCTCGGCACCGGCGCGCGGACCCCGCCGGACTTCGGTCAGTACAGCGTCAAGGAAGTGTACGGCGAAATCAACGCGCCGCTGATCGAGGACAAGCCGTTCTTCTATCGCCTCGGCGTTGAAGCGGGCATCCGCTATTCCGATTATACCACGACGGGCGGCAGCACGACGTGGAAGGTCGGCGGCACCTGGGAGCCCTACCAGGGCTTCAAGTTCCGCGGCACCTATTCGGTCGCGGTGCGCTCGCCGAACATCCAGGAACTGTACCAGTCGCCGGTGCAGAGCCTCGGCAACCTCACGATCGATCCGTGCGTGGGCAACGTGACGGGCGGTCTCGCGGCGCTCTGCGTTGCGACGGGCGCGCCGGCATCGACGATCGGGCAGATTCCGAGCCCGACCTCGAACCAGATCAACAACACCACCTCGGGCAACCGCAACCTGAACGTGGAGCGCGCGCGCACCTATACGTTCGGCACCGCGCTGACCCCGTCGTTCCTGCCGGGCTTCTCGCTGACCGTGGATTATTTCCACATCAAGATCCGCGACGCGATCACCCAGCCGGCACAGGCGGACATCCTGAACGGCTGCTATTCGGCGGCGCTCAACCCGGGCTTCAGCTATAACGCCTTCTGCCAGCTCATTAAGCGTAACCCGCTGACCGGCTCGCTGAACGGCGCGGGCGAAACCCCGGGCGTGATCCTGACCTACTCCAACCTCGGCGTCATCGAGACGGCGGGCTGGGACTTCGGGGTCAACCAGCGCCTGCGGATGGACGATCTCGGCGTCAACGTCCCCGGCAACCTGACGTTCAGCATGAACGGCACGCTGCTGAACTATTATCGCTTCCAGGCGACGCCGAACTCGATCAACCGCAACTGCACCGCTTATTACAGCTCGGGCGGCTGCACCAATCCGCGCGCCAAGTGGCGTTGGGTTGGCCGTCTCGGCTACGGCACCGAGAATTTCGACGTGTCGTTGCTCTGGACCCATGTCGGCAGCGTGTCGCTTGAGCCGGGCGTGACGGGTATCCGTCCGGAGTTCAGCCGCATTCCGGCGTACAATTATTTCGATCTGGCCACCCGCGTGAGCCCGACCGAAAATCTGGAACTGTCGCTGACGGTCAACAACCTGTTCAACAAGCAGCCGCCGCTCGTCGGCAACGGCGTTGGCGGGACGACCTTCAACGGCGGCAACACCTTCCCGACCATCTACGACGTGATCGGGCGGTCGTTCACCGTCGGTGCGCGCCTGAAGTTCTGACAAGCGCCACAGCGATAAACTTCATCGGGGGCGTCGCGA
>NZ_MKRR01000111.1:0-1615 GCF_001897045.1 Sphingomonas sp. 66-10 | reverse complement strand
AAACTGCCGCGTTCATCGCACGTTTCGTCGGCATGGCTTATGGTCGCGGTAACCGTCGGCAAGGCGGACACGGAGAAAGACAATGATGAGAAACCTCAAACGTCGCGGTTTGCTGTTCACGGCGATCGCGTCGGGCGCGCTGCTGGTCAGCGGGTGTGCGACCGAGACGACCTATCGTCCCGCCACCGGCAAGGGCTTCTACCGCACCGGCTACAGCGAACGGCAGGTCGAGGCCAACCGCTGGCTGGTGACCTTCGCCGGCAATACCGTAACCGATCGCGACACCGTCGAACGCTATCTGCTGTTCCGTGCGGCGCAGCTCACGTTGCAGAACGGCTATGATTATTTCGTGATGGTCGATCGTTCGACCGACCGCCAGGCGCAGACCTATTCGACCCCCGGGCCGGGTTGGGGCGGCGGCTGGGGCGGTGGCTGGGGGCCGTCGTGGCGCTATTACGGGCGCGGGTTCGGCTGGCGCGCCTGGGATCCGTGGTGGGGCGATCCCTTCTGGGGCAACAATATCGATGTGCGCACGGTCGATCGCTACGAAGCGTCGGCGGAAATCGTGATGCGCAAGGGGACCCCCGCGAAGGACGAAGTCCGCGCCTTCAACGCACGCGACGTTTCCGACCGGATCGGGCCGACGGTGGTGATGCCCAAGTCCTGAGCGACGATATCGCGGTAAACGAAAAGCGGCCGGATCATCGCGATCCGGCCGCTTTTTTGCGCCGATGTGCTCCCGCGAAGGCGGGCGCCCGGTCTGGGTCCCCGCCTTCGCGGGGACACTAGAAACGGCCTCTCACACCGATCCGTGGCAATGCTTGTACTTGCGCCCCGAGCCGCACGGGCACGGCGCGTTGCGGCTGACGACGCCCTTCCAGCTTTCCGGATCCTCGCCGATTTCGGCGGCGGTCGGCTGGACGATCTGGAGCGGCGGCAGCTGGCTCGTCACCAGCCCCAGGGTTCCCGCGTCGATATCCGCCGAATTGTCCTCGCCCGAGAACGGATCGAAGTGCGTGGTGATGAAATCGGGCAGCTCGGGCATTTCGGGCAGCGGCTGCATGCGGAATTGCGCATGGGCGATCGTCCGCGTCACATCTTCGCGAATATTGTCGAGCATCCGCTGGAACAACGCGAACGCCTCCTGCTTATATTCGTTGATCGGCGTCTTCTGCGCATAAGCGCGCAGGTGGACCACCTGGCGCAGCGCGTCGAGCGTCGCGAGATGCTCCTTCCAGTGATGATCGAGGCTCTGCAGCAGGATCGACTTTTCCACCTGCGTCCAGGTTTCGGGCTCGAGATCGGCGGCCTTGGCGGCGACCATCGCATCGGCCTCGGCCAGGATCCGTTCGGTCACCAGCTCGGGGTCGATCGATTCCTCGGTCAGCCAGTCGTCGATCGGCGGTTCGAGGTTGAGCAGCTCGGCAACCCGCGCCTTCATCCCCTCGATATCCCATTGCTCGGGATAGGAATGCGGCGGGCACGCCTCACCGACCACCGCATTGACCGTCTCCGCGCGCATGTCGGTCACCACGTCGCCGACCGTTTCGGCGTCCATGATGTCGCTGCGCTGCTCGTAGATCACCTTGCGCTGGTCGTTCATCACGTCGTCATA